>SIAL01000019.1 GCA_009691815.1 Gemmataceae bacterium
GGTTTGGTCCTTGGAACTTCGAAGCCAACAGATTCCAGATTCTCATGATGCACTCCCAAAGAAGCGACTTAAGAAAAACCTATCGTTCGTAACCGATCAAAATCTGGCAGCGAAATTGGGCCAGGGACCGTTCCGCCAGATCCGTCAAAAAGGGTGTCGTTTTGCCCTTACCCCAAAAGTTATGGTAGCATAATATAAGGTGACTGCAATTCTATTGGATTATTTTTTTTCTTTGCTGGAAATTGCATGGTGCTAAAACCAAAAGCAGTAGGCCCACTCCGTTTGCAGGGGACAGGTCGGTTGTACAAAGAACTTGAAATGTGCTATAACCCAAAGCAGTAGGCACACTCCGTGTGCCGGGGTTTTTCAATCCCTGTAAGAGGAAAATGGCAGGCCCAACCAAACCAAAGCCCGCTCACCTCTGAGCTATCCAATGGCGGTGTTTTCACTCTATCCAATGGCGGTGTTTTCACCTCATTTCCCAGCTGCTGGTTAGCCATTGGCCCCGTGGTTGGAAAAAATAGCATTCGGGGATTCTTTTGGCAAGCTAGGCTTTAAGTGCCGTTGAAAGAGGTAGGCTAAACGAAGGAAAACCCCAATCAGGATTTTTTTGGCGAGTTAGGTTCAGCCCGCTAAGATAAAACCATGCTTTGATGCTTTTACGGGAGTGTTTACACGGCTGGTGCCGGTCATGGTCTTCAAAACCATCGGGGGGTTTGACAAAGGCTCCCAGTAGATTCGATTTCTATACACTCCCGCCATTTTTTTTTGTTTCAAATAGAAAAGTGCGATCTATTCCGAGCCACGCCCGCCAAGATTCTAATTGTCCGTCGCTGAGGATTTTGCCTCGTAAAGCACAGACACAAACCGCGATCATCAATAGAACCAGAATCAGGGGGCTTCCGCCCCCCGCTCGCCTGGATTTTTGTCGGTTTGGTTTCTAAACCGTCAGAGAACAAACAAGAATCAGCAGGTTGACGCAAGACCCTCGCTAGATCCCTATTTGTCCGTCGCTAACGCTTCCGGCTCGTAAAGAATCACTATTCCCTAATTCCTATTTGTCCGTCGCTAACGCTTCCGGCTCGTAAAGAATCACTATTCCCTAATTCTTATTTGTCCGTCGCTAACGCTTCCGGCTCGTAAAGAATCACTATTCCCTAATTCTTATTTGTCCGTCGCTAACGCTTCCGGCTCGTAAAGAATCACTATTCCCTAATTCCTAATTGTCCGTCGCTAACGCTTCCGGCTCGTAAAGAATCACTATTTCCCAATTCTTATTTGTCCGTCGCTAACGCTTCCGGCTCGTAAAGAATCACTATTCCCTAATTCCTATTTCCTATTTCCTATTTCCTAATTGTCCAAAGAGCTTGCCAACAGCGAGGACAGAAATCCGGCCCGGGGAATCCATTCCCTTAACGGCCTAGGATGCGGTCCCAACGGGTTTTTTGCCATGTTACCTTCTCGGCGACGGTCATCTTGGTGAAATCGGGCGTGGTTTCAGGCACAAAGCGATTGGAGCCCAATGGGCCTGTTTTGGCAACCGGATTGGCGGGGGGGATGGTAACGGGTTTTGGGGACAAGACTTTTCCAGGAACCGAACCGGGAACGCTGACCTTTGCTGGGCCGCCCCCATAATTCATGATGCCCGTGGTGAGTTCCAAGTCCTCACGCAGGGTCCGATTGGGTTTAATTTTGAGTTTTTCCAAGACCGAATGGTACGCCTTTACGGCTTCCTCGGGAGTTATTTCTCCATCCGCCAAAAGCCTTAAAAAACGGATGAAAGCAAGTTGATTTTCCGCGTTATTGATTTTTCTGCCGAAAAGGGCGACACGGGCGCCATATTTTTTAGACTCGGCCAACAGTTTGAAAGCATCATAAGTGGTTCCCGCCGAACCACCAAGAATCCCCACAACAAGATGAGGGTCATAACGAACCAACTCTTCCATGGCCCTTGCGCCGTGGTAAACGATTTTTAGAAACACAGGCCTGCCCCTAGTGGTTACTCCCCCCAGCGCCCGGACAATGCAGTCGTTAATAAAGCCGCCAAGCTCGGCGGGTTCGACCATGCCCGCCACATTGGGATCGAACACTTCGAGAAAATGGCGAAAGCCCTTGATTTCCGCCTCGATACGAAACTGTTTGTAGGCTTCTAGGGCGGTACGATCCCGTTCGGAATCGTTGGCAAAGGTGATGCTGTACAGGCCAAGGTCAGGCCCTAAATGCGGAGTACCGGGTACGCATTCGGCCTGACCGCACATGATATGGTCAAGAGTAGCTGTTCGAAAAGGAAGGGAGGGTTGGCCCGGATAGCGGGAACCCCGCACAATGTGGATGTCTGTTGTATCATTAGCCCTTGCCGCCGGAGTAACCTTGCTGGATTCAAAAAGCCGTTTTTCCATGCAAAGGACTTCGGCGGTGGAGGCGGACATTAACATGATGTCGACCAACCCTTGGTGGACAATTTCGGTGACTTGGTCGCGGAATTCGGTTAGGGTTTTGTGTTTCATTTCGCCATCAGGCCACCGCTCGGGAGAGCGGCCCGGGGCGCCGATGGAGAGGGCCATATCGGCGTCTTTGGCGTCGGCTAAAATATAGTCGTTACCACTATGGGGGTTGGCGTGGATGCGAGCCAATCGTTCGTCAAGTGTTTTGTTTGCCATGGTGGTTCGCTGTTTGCTTTCTTATTTTGTTAATCTTCATCTGGAATGTCGAAATCCGCCCCGACTTTGTATTTCAGGCGATGTTCCACAAAAAATTCCGAGGCCTTTTGCCCTTTGTTAAAACTTTTTTCCCGCAACTCGTAGTTGCCCTCGCTGTTTTTTGTTTCATATTCCACAATGAAGGCGTCATCATCCAGGCGTAAAACCGCGAGCCCTTGACCCAATCGAATTTCATAGCCCGCGACAAGGTCAAGGACCTTTGCCAGAATCTCCGCTTCATTCATAATTTGAACCTTCATAAAGGGCAAAAGGAATGGCTATTGGGGTTAGGTGCGGTTCCAGCCCGGGCGTTTGGGTTGGGTGCGCATTTCAATAGGTGGGTGGCCAATGGGTTTGGCGTTTGCATCGGGTGTGTGGGCGACCACTTCGGCTGGAGCAGAAATCGGGGGCTTTGGGTCAACAGGGGCAATGGGCGTTGCCATAGGTCCCTTGGCGAGGCGGGCTTCCACCTGTTCAATAATTCCTTTGAGAATGCGTGCGGAGTTTTGCAAACCAATTTTTTCTTTGGACGAAAGGGGAACTTCTATTTGCTTTCTGGCACCGCCGGCACCAACCACGGTGGGAACAGAGAGGCAGACATCCCTAATGTCATAAAGCCCCTGTTGAAGAGTGCTTACGGGTAGGATTTTTCGACTATCGAGAAGGATGGATTCCACTACTTCTCGAATGGAAACGCCGACGGCAAAGCCCGAACCACCTTTGAGGGAAATCATTTTGGCGCCGGCCGTTTTGGTTTCTTCAAAGGTTTCAGAAGCCGCCTGTGGGTTCCATCCGGGCCATTGGTCCAAAGGCAATCCCCCCACCGAAGCGGAGGACCAGAGAGGCACCATAGAATCGCCATGTTCGCCTAAAAGCAAGGCGCGAACCTGGGTTGGGGGAACCAGAATTCGTCTGGCAATGTGTGAGCAAAAACGGGCGGTATCGAGTTGAGTACCTAAGCCGATGACCCGTCTCCAATCCAGTCCGGAATGTTTGACGGCAAGGTGGGTAAGGATATCGACTGGGTTACTTACAACAACCAGATACGAATCTTTTCGAAGGCCCGCTTTTTTGGCATCCCCCAAAAGGGCCATAAAAAGATCGACATTTCGGTTGATAAGGTCGAGTCTGGATTCCTCGGGTTTTCGTCGTAAACCCGCCGTGATCACCACGACATCGCTGTTAGCGACGCCGGACATGTCTTCGGCAATGATCCTTTGGTCCGCGATCAGGGACGACCCCTGAAGGAGGTCAAGGGCGACCCCTTCGGCAACCTTGCTGTTCGCGTCGATAATGGAAATGTCGGAGGCAATTTTTCCCATTTGAAGGGCAAACGCTGCCATACTGCCGACAAGGCCTCCACCACCGATTACACTAACTTTCATGAGTTGTCCTTAGTTTTTTGGTTTTTACTATTTTTTAGGCGTTCCCGTTCGCGAAGGACGCCCACTCGGTAGACCCCGATGCGGATCAACACGGCAACCATTGAAATAACATACCAGCCAATGATGATGTATTTAATTGGGTCGAAATAAGTATCCCAATTCCCGGCACATAGGCCAAGGATGAAAAGGATTAGGACGGCAATAAGCGAACCGGCGCCGATTCCGATCAACACCCAAGTATTGAGAAATCCTACCCAATCTCGTTTCCAATTGATCCTAAGCACCGTCTACCTCCGGCTGTGGGATTTGCGGCAAGGCGAGGACCTTGGCGCAATACAAATCATTAACCACCCAAGCTAGCCATCACTTGGTTGGTGATGGTTTGAACCAATTTTTCCAAATCTGATTCGGAACGAAGATTTGGCGCTGTCTCTTGTGGGGAAACCCTGGTGACGCCACCGCAAGACGAACCCTGGGCTGGGGCCTTGCATTGGCATTCACCCACCCCTGCCGGTTCCATTTCTCTTCGGAAAGCAAAGGGGCGGGGCATGAAGGGGGCGTACTCGTTGTCGAAAGAGCTTTCACCGCACATGGTAGGGTTTGATTTTTGGAAACGAACATCGTCGTAGCCTAGACGCTTTTTGAATTCTAAAAGCTCTTTAGTTTGCTGATCGGTAAAATAGTTAACCCGTCCAAGTTGGCGGGACAGGATTAAAATGCGACAATACGCATCGATGATTTCCGTGTTGAAATAGGCGTTTTCCAAACTGGGGCCGAAGGTTATCGTCCCATGGTTCGCCAGCAAAATGGTATTGCAGCTTTTGACATAGGGCAAAATGGTGTCGGCAAACTTTTGCCCACCCGGGGTTTCATACACCGCAATTGGAACCTCACCCAAAAACACTTCCACCTCAGGAAGCACACATTTGGGAATCGGTTCGTGGGCCACGGCAAAGGCCGTCGCGTGGGGCGGATGACAATGGACCACGGCGTTTACATCGGGCCGTTCCTTGTAGACAGAAAGGTGCAGCAAAACTTCGGAGGATCGTTTGCGTTTGCCGGCAATCTGAGTTCCATTGATATCCATTTTACAGATGTCATCGGGGGTCATGAACCCTTTGGATACCATGGTTGGCGTCGAAAGGAATTCACGATCGTTAAGGCGAACGGTTATGTTGCCATCGTTTGCGGCTGCGAATTGTCGGTCATACAATCTACGCCCGATTTCGCACATGAATTCTTTAAGGTTTTGTTCATTAAGGTTTTGTTCATTCTGGTTCATTTTCTATCCTCTAAAACCACTTGGTCTAATAAAAGCCCACAATAGGCGTCCACGGGCACTTTTTTCGGGCTAAACGGTGCCGCCGCTTCCCCACCTTCGCTGAAAGCGATCAATTGCCCAACTCCCACACCCAATTCATCGTAAACCACGATTTCCTCACCATCGCCCGCGGGTTCTCCGCTGGCCAAGGATGATTTCAAAGCCTCTAGGGACATGGGCGCGACAAGGATCCAACGGGCCCCGGTCAGGATCGGATGCACCCTTTTGAGTGTTACACTTCCTATCACGGAACCCATTCTCAATTTGCCGCACTCCCTTTTGAACTGTTCGTAGATATTCCCTGTCTGTTGGCCTGCCAAAGGTCGGCCCCAAACCGGATTATCTCGTACACCGTGGCGCCTCGACCCTCGGTCACCAAAACCTGCGGCTTCAGTGTCCTAATGGCCCGGGTCATCCCCTCCACCCGGAAAACCTGCGCCGCCCTAACCCCTTCCAGCCGGTTGAAACTGGCGGTTTCCCATTCTGGATGGTCGGTCAACCTTAAGATGCACCAAACCAAACCGGCGGAGGCGAGTTCTGCGGCCAAGGAGATCACCGCGGCAGGTTCCGCCCGGATTTCCTCGACCGGGATACCCCGTTTCCTCCAAGAAAGCCGGGCCGCTTCGAGAATCTCTCTTTGATCCGTCGGCCCGTATTGGGCAAGGACCAAGGAACAAGGGATGGAATCGTGGGGCTTTGAGGTGGGCAAGGGCATTAGACCCCTCCCAGGTCACAAAGCCCCATTACCATCCATCGAACCGGTGAGCCCCTGTCTCCCACCATTTTCCTCGCCGCGGCTCCGTCGCTTGAGAGAATCACCCGATCACCACGGGACGCCCCCAGTTGATCGATCACCAAAAGAGGTTCGCCCTCATTTTGGCCACGGATATCAAGCGGTTGAACCACAAGGAGCCTCATTCCGGTGAAGCTTTTATGTTTCACGGTCGAGGTTGCCAAGCCTTCCACCCGCCCAATTTGCACCGCTTTGTCTCCCGCGCTTTGTGATTCCCACCAACCATTTTTCAAAACCGGATCACCTTACAAAACGCGCATGGCCTTTACGGTGGTGGAGCGTCTTTGTCTGGTAAAGGTAAGTGGGGTGGTAACCCCCTCGCCGGTTGGGGTGGCGATGGAGAAGCTCAAATAGCCTTCGCCACCCGAACCTAAACCGGCCAAACTGGCCCCATTTTGAATGAAGAGGGTGGTGTCCATTTCGCGCCCCATGCGGGTAATGGTGTCGATATTGCGACTGTGGATGACCGCGGTGTGGCGATAACCATGTTCAAATTTCTTCGCCAAGGCAATGGCTTCATTGACATCTTTGGTGCGAACAAAAGGCACAAAAGGCATCATTTGTTCGTGGTCGACGAAGGGATTGTCAGTGCCCGTTTCGGCGAAAAGGAGCTCGGTTTTTTCGGGCACATGAAACCCAGCGGCCCTGGCCAACACAGCGGGATCCTTGCCGATTAGGTCTTTGTTAACGATGGTTTTACCCCCCTCGCCTATCAAGAAGGCAACCCTGGTGAGCGCCTCGGTTTGGGCACGATCCAAGCGCACCGCCCCGGCGTTGGACATTTCATTGAGCAGTTCATCCATAATCGAGGCGACCGCGAAAACTTCTTTTTCACCGATGCACAAAAGGTTGTTGTCATAGGCGGCGCCGGCAATGATGGAGATGGCTGCGTTTTTAATATCGGCGGTTTCATCTACCACCACGGGTGGGTTACCTGGCCCGGCGACAATGGCCCTCTTTGGACTACGAAGGGCGGCTCTTGCCACCGCGGGCCCGCCAGTCACACAAATCAATTTCACTTCACGATGATCGAAAAGTTGCTGGGCCGTTTCCAGAGTCGGGGATTCGACAATGGTAATCAGGTTTTCGATTCCGATGACTTCACGAATCGCCCTGTTGAAAAGCCGAACGCCTTTGTTGGCAATTTTGGCCCCTGAGGGATGGGCGTTGAACACCACGGCATTTCCCGAAGCAAGCATATTAATGGCATTACAAGCCAAGGTAGGAAGCGAATGGGTAACCGGGGTGATGGCCCCGATTACGCCAAAGGGGGCATATTCCTGAAGCGAAACCCCGCCACCTCCCGAGAAAGCATCGGTTCGTAAAAACTCGGTTCCGGGGACCCGATCGGCAACAATGCGAAGTTTTTCGATTTTGTGAACCAAGCGTCCGATTTTGGTTTCTTCGAACTCTTCCCGACCCAAGGTTTCGGCCTGGTCCAAGCAAATTTTTCGAATGCGGGCAATGGCCAAGGCGCGATCTTCGATGCCGCGGCGATTGAATTCTTTTTGGGCGACCGCGGCGGCGTTTGCGGCTTGGTCGATGGTGGAAAACACCCCATCGCCGGTCGCGGATCCTGCTTGAGCCATGTTGGGAATCGGTGCGCCAGGTCCGCGGAGTTCGGTTAATACCTGATGGATCACGCCCCGGATCACATCATCGCTAAACTTGACAGTCATCGAGTTACGCCTTACTTTGAAAGCCTATTGAGATAGCTTAAGCCGTTTGGCTATCGTCTATTTTGATAATCGTGTCGCCCACTCGCACTTCGTCCACCAAACCGATCACCGCGGCATCGATTGGCAGCTTGTCCGTTTCGGGCATAAGTCGGGCGCTGGAGCCTTGCACCATCAGGATCACCTGACCCGCGCCGGCGCCGAGTGGGTCCACCGCAATTAGGCTTCGGCCCGTGCCAATAAGCCGGTCTCGCGAATTCGGATCCACCCTGAGCGGTTCCACGAGGAGGAGCTTGTGCCCCTTCATGGCCGCCGCTTTCTGGGTAGAAACCACAACTCCGGTCACTCGTGCCAGAAACATTGGCCCACTCCCTTTAGAAGTTCACCCGGTTACTTGCCCTTGTCGTCAATGAAGGCAAGGATTTCGGAATTGCTTGGGAACCGTCCCGCATCAAATTTGCTGAACACTTTGTTCCCATCAATCACCACATCAAACACTCCGCCTGAACCCATGTGTGTCTCGGTCGTAACCGCTTCGCCATGGGTCTTTCGGATAGCTGCCACCAAACTGGTGGCAAATTGCCGGTATCCTCAAGAGGTGCAGTAAGTAATGTCTACTTTCATTTTGAATCTCCTTCTTTAAAACCCCGAGTGGTTTCCGCCCCCCGGATTCCTTAGTTTGCCAGTAATAGGTCCCTGGTCTGTCGGGCAACCATCAATTCTTCGTTTGTGGGCATGGTCCAAAGCTGAACCTTGCTTTCAGGAGCGTGAAACGAGGCTTCACCCTTGGCGGCAATGTTGGCCTTTGGATCCACGGAAATTCCAAAGAAGGCAAGGTTTGCACAAATGGCTTCGCGCATCAAAACCGAATTCTCGCCGATTCCGCCGGTGAAGACAATGGCATCGGCTCCACCCAAGGCCACCAAATACGATCCAAGATAATGGCGAACGGCCTCGATAAAGATCTCCAAAGCCAGTATCGCCCTAGACTCGCCATTTGCGGCAGCCGTCTCAATATCTCGAAGGTCGTTATGGCCGGAAATTCCAAAAAGGCCCGATCGGGTGGCCAAATCGGCTAGCACTTGTTCAAGAGTTTTTCCGGTGCCACGCATGATTACCGGCAGAGCGAAAGGGTCAAAATCCCCAACTCTGTTGTTGTGAGGTATCCCGCTCTGGGGGCTCATTCCAAGGCTATTGGCAATGGATTGGCCACCACTAATGGCGCAAAGGGAACTCGAACCGCCCAGGTGGCACGAAATCACTTTAAGGTCGGGACGATTCAAAATTTCGGCGGTGCGTTGGCCAATATAGCGATGTGACGCCCCATGAAAGCCCCAGCGTTTGACACAATAGGATTCCGACCATGCTAACGGGATCGCGTAGATTTTGCGGCTATCGGGAATAGTTTGGTGGAACCCGGTCTCGAAGGCGGCAACCAGAGGAATTTCGGGCAACTTTTGACTTAGCAAGCGCATTGCGGCAACATAAGGCGGGTTGTGGGCCGGGGCAATTTCGTTACAATCTTCCATGGCTCGCAACAACTGATCGGTGACTTTGCGAACACCGCTAATACCTCGGGCCATAACCGCTTTAAAGCCGATAGCCGCCAATTCGGAAGAATTTTCTAGACATCCTCGTTTGGGATCGGCTAGCTGAGCGAGGCAAAGATTTACCGCGGCGGCATGATCAGGGGCCTCGATAACCATCTCTTCACGAAGACCGTTGGCTTCCACGAAGGCCTTTGAGCTATCGGAGCCAATCCGCTCTACGCCACCCTTTGCAAGCATTCGCTCGCCGGTGGAGGTGGCATGGCCTAGCAAATCGGCAAGCTCATAGAGCTTGTATTTGAAGCTGGTGCTACCCAGATTTGCCACAAGGATTTTCATGAATGGACCGGTAGGTGTTAAAAAAAGGTATGAGTTATTTCGGACGGCCCGGTTCTCAGGCCGCCCGAACCTCAACCCAATTTAGCTGTTCAAAAATACCGCCACGACCGAGGGGTCGGGACGGGGCATGACATGGGCGCTGACCAGCTCACCATGTTCGGAGGCCGCTTTGCCGCCGGCGTCAACCGCCGCGCGAACGCTGCCGACATCGCCTCGGACGAAAGTGGCAACAAAACCGTTGCCGATTTGGATTTGCCCGGCATAGCTGACATTTGCCGCTTTGCACATGGCGTCGGTGGCGGCAATCGCCGAGATCAAACCCTTGGTTTCCACGATTCCCAAGGCTTCAGGCCTAACTGTCATAACTTATCTCCTATAAATGAGGGTGTGTATTGGGAATTAGACCGTAGGGGCCTTGGGGAGGATTGCTTGAAGGTCGCCATGGGGTCGCGGAATCACCTGGATTCCAACCACCTCACCGACCCGGCTTGCCGCTGCGGAACCGGCGTCTACCGCCGCTTTTACAGCAGCAACATCGCCCACCACCATGGCGGTGACAAGGCCGCTGCCGATTTTTTGCCAACCAATTAATCGAACATTGGCTGCTTTTACCATCGCGTCGCTGGCTTCGACCAGCGCGGTTAATCCTCGGGTTTCAATCATTCCCAAGGCTTCCAAAGATCCCGACATACCGAACCCCCTTTCACAGGTGTTTGACCCCCGTGGGTCGTTAAAAAGTCACAAACCAAAAATCCAATGCCCCTTCACCCCGGCACGGAACCCTTTTCACCCTTTTTGGGGTTTAACGAAAAAGTTCCATGTGAGTTGCCTTGGCAAGGTTGCAGGCGTTGCCCTCGTCCGTGTCGATGTGAGCCTCTAGTTTGGCTCCCTTCGACACCCGCACCAACAGGCCTTCCAAGACCGCCGCGCAGTCACTCCTGACGCGCAGATTCAACCGTTCACCATCCTTGACTCCAAAGTGGGCCGCCTCTTCCGCACACAAATGCACATGGCGTTCATGACGAATTACCCCTTTTTCCAACTGGATCATTCCCCTTGGACCGATCAAGTAGCATCCGGATGAGTCGCGATGGTCCCCACTCTTGCGGACGGGGGGGTCAATGCCCAAGGTAATGGCATCGGTGAAGGCAAGTTCGACTTGGCTATAATCCCGGCAAGGACCAAGAATGCGCAGGTTGGTGATTGTCCTTTGCCGAGGTCCAACAATGGTAAGGGATTCTTCCGCGGCAAAATAACCATCCTGATAAAGCATTTTGTACGGCGTCAGTTGATGCCCTTTGCCAAACAGGTGTTCGAGGTCCGCTTGGGTCACATGGGCATGGCGGGCGGAAACATTCACCACCAGCTTTGGGGCGTACATTTTGGCGGCCACTGCGGAATGGCCTGTCGGATTGATCCCCCGAAGGAGACTCTCCCGAACCATTTTTTCCACCAAAGCCCTGTCAATGGAGCCTCGGTTTGCCATCATGATGCTCATTCCCTAAATCCTCCGGGTTCCCCTGAAACAATCAGCCGAACCCCCGCCTCGATAATGGTTTTTCGCGCCTCCGGCTTAATCGCGGGGTCCACCACAAGGGTGTCCACATCACGCAACTCACAAAGCCAAGCCAATCCCGGTCGACCGATCTTGGTGTGGTCGGCAACCACTACCAATTCATCGGCACGACGCATCATGGCCCTTTCGGTTTCCACCAAAAGAAGATTGCCGTTAAATAGACCTTTGTCGGTAATCCCTTCCACACCCATGACCATAAGGCGAAAATGAAGGTCGTCCAGCATTCGAATGGTGAGCGGGCCAAGCGCGACCCCAGTCCTTGGATAGACATAACCGCCCAATAGGACTAGGTCCGTATCCCGACACCCAGAATAGAGTTGGGCAATGGGAATGCTGTTGGTAACCACCTGAACGGGTCGTCCTACCAACAGTTTTGCAACCTCAAGGGTGGTGGTCCCACCATCCAGTAATACGGTGTCTCCATCCCGAATGTGATCGGAAACAGCCCTTGCTATTTGTTTCTTTTCTTCCAGCTGACGGCTAAATCGCTCTTCCAAAGTGGGAAGCGGATTGGAATCGGCAACAAATACCGCGCCACCATGAGTGCGCCGGATCACCCCTTGATTGTGCCAATGGTCCAAATCCCGGCGAAGCGTGGATTCTGAGGCGCCCAATTGCTTGGAAAGATCCCCGAGGGAAGCAAATCCCTTGGAACTGATCAAATCCAAGACGCGTTGACGGCGCTCTTCAACAAGCACGCGGGTTTCTCCGTTCGTGGGAGGTGCAGATTTTGGGGTCAAACCAGCAGAAAATACCAAAAAGAGGACTCCCTTCAATAGTATACTACCAAAATCCAGCTCAGGTCGGCACCATATTCAAGGAATTTTTGAAAGAATTTGGAATATTTCCTTCATAATCTGCCCCTGTGTGCCGAGGAGACAGAATTGCCTTGCATTATTTCCTAAAATCTCATCGCCTCTTCATGGCCAACATGTCATAAATAGGGGTGGGAGGGTCTAGATCATGATTCGGTTAACTTTGGGCAGGGTTGCATTACCCAGTTTTGTGGTCACACTCCTATTTCTTCTCGGAACGGCGAAATCCGATGCTCAGTTCCAGTTTGAAATAAAAGGGGGACAAACGACCACTCCTGTTTTCCAGGGTGGGAAAGGTTTTAGCGGCCAACCCGGTGGCTTTGGCGGTCAACCCGGTGGCGTTTTCGGCTCCCAGCCTGGTGGTTTTAGTAGTCAACCCGGTGGCTCGGGCCGTGGTGATCGAGGCAATTTCGGCAAAGGCGGCTTCGATATGGGAATGTTTTTCGACCGAAGCGCCAACGGAAAATCGACCATTGATGTCACCACTTTTTCAAGCCAAATGGATCCCCAAGCAGGGACAAAACTCAAAGAATACATGACGAAAAAAGGTATCTCCGGCAACAATATCAACCGGGAACAATTTACGGACTATATGAATGAGCGAATAAGCCAACGGATGGCCGAACGAGGTGGACCCGGTGGTTTTGGCGGACCCGGTGGACCGGGCGGAGGCCAGCCCGTCATGATGTCCGTTGGGTCGGGTGGACCGGGCGGCTTTCCTAGTCCCGGTGGCGTGGCACCCAACCCGGATGAACTCGCCCGGGAACGATTTAAACAGTTTGACAAAAATGCCGACAGCATCCTTCAACCTGATGAACAACCGGAAGCCATTAAGGTTGAGTTAATCAAATTTGATGCCAATAAAAATGGCAACATCGAATTTGACGAGTATAAGGAATTCTTCAAAACCCAGTTTGCCAGTATGGGTTCTCAAGGAGCCTTGCCGGAAATGGGTGGACCAGGATCCATTGAAGACGAACTCGAAAAACGCCCCACTATATTCCGAGCAGGCAAACTTCCCAAGGATTTGCCCAGTTGGTTTGAGGCACTCGACCGCGACAAAGATGGCCAAGTTGGCCTTTACGAATGGAAGGCGGATTCCCGAACCTTGGAAGATTTTCGAAAACTTGATTTTAATGGGGATGGGTTTATCACCATTGATGAATCGCTGAGAAACAATCGCATTATGGCCAAAAAGGCGGGTGTCCCTGTCCGAACCGATACCGTCGCCAGCACTACAAAAACCTCCTTTGGTATGTATTCCGGATCGGACAAAAAGGAAAACCCTTGGGCCAAATTGTTCAGCCCCAAGGGCGAAAAAGGTGGTTCCCCAGCGGCTTTTGACCGATCAGGGCGAAGCGCCGATGGCAGGGGCCGAGAAAGCTCCGAGGGAGCAAAGTCCAATGGGGACCGACCTGAAAAGAAAAGCCGTAGGGGCGGCTAATTGCCAATAATTCCCCTTAGAGTTGATGAAAGCCCCGCCTAGGCAAGGTTGCTAAAGCGGGGCTTTTTCGTTTGATTTCCCGATTTTTTCGTAATTCCCAATCCCAAACCTCCCACCGCATCCATTTGTGTAGAATGGAATTTGTTCATTCCCCCTTAACCTCGGAGCTAGGTTTAATGGTAATCAGCCCGATTCAATGGGATGAGCTTATCAAAACGGGACTGATTCCCGCACAAGACACGGTTCGTTCGGGCACTCTTTCCGATTTGGTTGCACAGGGGACGCTCAGTGCATTTCAGGCCTGCAAAATCGGTCAGGGAAACCTTCTCGACTTAATCATTGGGAATTATGTTTTATTAGACAAATTGGGATCGGGTGGAATGGGCTCCGTCTACAAAGCCAAACACCGCAGGATGCGACGCAATTCGGCCATCAAAATTCTTGCTCCTGAACTCATGAACTCGGTGGAAGGGGTCCAAAGATTTCAGCGCGAGATCGAAGTTATCGCCCGGCTTAGTCACCCCAATGTGGTGATGGCTTATGATGCCGGGGATTGCAACCTTGGCCATTTTCTTATTATGGAATTCGTGGATGGAACCGACCTTCATCAACTGGTCGCCAAGCAGGGCCGCCTTCCTTGGGCGGAAGCGATTGGCTATTTTCGAGAAGCGGCCCGAGGCCTTTCTTATATCCACAAACAGGGATTAACCCATCGGGATATTAAACCAGCAAACCTCCTTAAAGCGCATGGCGGGGGAATCAAAGTATCGGATTTAGGCCTTGTCCGGCTGCCCGGGGTAGAGGAAGCCGGCGGCGGCGAAGACTCTACCTCATCACCCCTAACCATGGGCATTTCGGGAACCTTTGATTATATGGCCCCGGAACAGGCCGAAGATACAAGCGTCGCCGACCACCGGGCGGACATCTACAGCCTAGGTTGCACCCTATGGTATTTGCTTTCGGGGCAACACCTTTACACCGCTCGGACGCTGGTGATGAAGATCAAGTCTCATGCCACAAAACCGATCCCTAAAATCGGGCCATTTGCCCCTGGTTTGGGACAACCCTTGGAGGACTGGTGGAATCGCATGGTAGCCAAGCTACCCGATCATCGTCATCAAAACCTTGACTCGGCGCTTTTGGAACTGGATAAGATCCTCGGCACAGCAAAGTTTCCGCCCATCAAGGTTGCCGAAATAAATATCCCAAACGCCGTACACAATTCCCCCCAGGAAGCTCAAACCGTATTGGGGGGTACCCTTGCCACAGAAACCCTTGAGATTCTGCTGGTTGAGCCCTCGGAATTTCAACGCAACATCACCTCCAAATTGCTTATTGAATTGGGTTACCAAAAGATTCATTATGCCCAAAGCCTTGCCATGGGACTCGAATGCTTCTTTGACTTTCGACCCGACATCCTTTTTACTTCGTTTTTGTTGCCCGATGGCACCGGCCTTCAACTCATCGACCGAATCCTTTCGGAATGCCAAACCGGGCCACCGGCTTTTGTTCTCATTACATCCGATATCAATCATGAATCCCTCCCGGCCTTAACCGCGGCAGGGGTCACTATTTTGGCCAAACCGTTCACCGCCAAATCTTTGACCACTGCCTTGGATTCCGCAAGGGGTTACCAATCACGCGAACAGGGAAGTACCACTGTGCTTGATGCCTCGAACCTTGGAAAACGAACGGTCTATGCCTGGGCCAAGGCAAGTGTCCTGATTGTGGATGATAGTGCTTTTGCGCGAAAGCGAATACGATCGCTGCTTTCTTCGCTTGGCGCGAGAAATATTACCGAAGCCTGCGATGGCACGGATGCCTGGGAACTTTTGGAAAAACGCTCGTTTGATTTCATCACCACGGATTGGCAAATGCCAAAAATGCAAGGCGATGAATTGGCCATGAAGATTCGGGGGGAACGCCTCCATGTCGACGCGGGTTTGGTCATGATCACGGGAGAAACCGACCTCGAACTGCTCCATCGCGTTCGGGGGTCGGGCGTCGAAGAGGTCCTTGGCAAATCCTTATCCGATCACGCTTTGCTTTTGGCGTTTCAAAGGATCAGGCCCCAATGGGCCATAACGCCCTAAGGAAAGATCGACTATTACTCCGAGCAGAATATTCCGGAGTTTTTTTTGCACATGGACGAATACGGACAATTAAGAATTAAGAATTAAGATCTCTTTACGAGCCGGAAGCGTTAGCGACGGACAAATAAGGCACAGGCGAGCGGCGGGTGTCATCACACTGATTTTTTTTGTACGGTGCTGGTTTAAAATCAGAATCAGTGGGCCGCCGCTAGCCCCTCGCCTATTCGTTGGCCTAATGGGATCATACCTTAGAAATTTTGATCGTGCCTATTTTTGCCTAATGGTGAATCTGTTTTCCCGTCGCGGAATAGTACCTGTACAAAGCCCGCCAATAGCCGGCCCGCATGGAGATATAGGATTTGTTCGTCTCTCGAAAATTCCGCTGGGCATCCAGCATTTCCACCAAGGTTCGGGTCCCGGCTTCATAGGCTTCCGTGATACTTTGCAACACCTCATTGGCAAGGCGAAGCTGTTCCCCGGCGACCGCTTCAGCATTATTTCGGGCCGCTTTTAATTCTTGGGCAGTCGTTTCAATTTCCGCGCGCAAGGCTACCAGCGTAGCCTCATAGTCGACCTTTGCCTGAACCGCATAGGACGACGCCTTGGCTCGATTTCCTTGATTGCGATTAAAGAAGGGCAATTGTGTCGTAAGCGAAGCATTCCATGATCCTGCATCCGGTTGCCCCATCGCCGCCACTTGGTATTGGCGGGTCCAACCCAGCATCGGAATGAGTTCGGGATACTTCTTGCGATCTTCGACAATCACATTAGCTTCGGTCTGAAGCATTCTGGCCCTGATGGCTTTGACATCCGGCCTATTGTCCACCGCCAAATCGAATGCGTCTGCGGCTCCTGGGGTATTGGTCGTCAACAAGGCGTCCAAGGTTCCCGCAATATCAAAATCAAGATCGCGATCCGATCGTCCAATCAACGCCCGCAACCGGGCCTTGGCCGCGACAAGAGCTGTTTCCACATCACGAACCGTTTGCCGATTCTGAAGTAAGTCCAACCGAATGCGGTTGATTTCAACTTTCGGGCGCCCTCCCGCCTCCACCGCCTTGCTCAAAGCCACCTCCACCTTGGCAAGATTGGCAAGATTTTGATTGGCTAGGTCCAACAGCGCTTTCGCTTCCATGACATCGTAATACGCAAGGGCGCCTTCGGTAATCCGGATTCGAACTAGGTTGGCAAATTCCGCTTCACTCACTTTTACCATGGCGGAGGCGGACGCCATTTGCGCCGCCCGTTTTCCAAAAACATACCAGTCGATCGGATAGGACACCATGACATCTTGCTGCGGCGGCCCCCCGGTTCGATGCGGCGAAAAAGGCCTTGCCAAGGGCAACATCAAAACATCCGCCATCACCGTTGGGTTGGGAACCAATGAGGCGGTAAGGGCATCGGCGTTGGCTTGGTTGATCCCTTGAAACCCCGCCATTAGCCTTGGATCACTAATCAAAACGGCGTTTATGACCTCATCAAACGAAAGTTTTTCGCCAACCAAACGCTCTTTGAGCCGTTCGGGCTTTGTCGGTTCAATGGGTTTAGCGGGATCAACAACCTGAGAACTAGGCGTAATCCCCCCCTCACTTTGAATCTCGGAATAGGCCGTTTGCTTTATTATCTCCGCCGAAACAAGGGGCCCTGCCAAAAGGGAAACCGATCGTTGAACCGGTTGCGGGGAATTTTTGGGAAGATTTGCCCTTGGGGGGAATTCACGGGCCTTTTGTGTTCCCGAACAACCCATCAAACCGAGGATCCCGGCTCCAACAAAGCCATTGGACAACACGGGTAGGGCCCATCGAATGATCCAACGCTTGGGCATAACCCATTCTCTACTTTTCGTTAATGTTCCCACCAACACCTTTTGGAGGCAAAAACCCACCCACCCCCTTTATCGGCATAATCCGCACAGAAAGTTGGCCCTTTATCCGCCTAACATGGGTTGGAACCCCTGTTCATTTCACCACATTACCCGTTTTGGCCCTGTTTCTGGACCATCCTCGCCCTTGGCAACAGCCAAAAAGCCAGGCCAATTGTCTTGCCCCCCCGGTGAAAGTCTGTCCCCCAAAGCGGTAAATGCCACTAGCTTTCCCCGGTTCAATCCGGAAAATAGCCGTTTGACCTTTTTTGAGGCAATACTTTCTATGCCGAGTTACCATCCCGCGTCGATTGAGCCCAAATGGCAAACCCATTGGCAAACGAACAAGACTTTTAAAACCGTAACCGACGCCACCAAGCCAAAGTACTATATCCTCGATATGTTCCCCTACCCAAGCGGGGCCGGGCTTCATGTTGGGCATCCGGAAGGTTATACGGCCACCGATATCCTCGCCCGGTATAAGCGGATGCGGGGCTTTAATGTGCTTCATCCCATGGGCTGGGATGCGTTTGGCCTACCCGCGGAACAATTTGCCATTGAAACGGGTACCCACCCAAGAACGACGACCGAGCGCAACATCAACAATTTTCGCCGCCAGATCCAGTCCCTTGGGTTTAGCTACGATTGGGACCGTGAGGTCGACACCACCGACCCAAGCTACTACAAATGGACACAATGGATCTTTTTATTGCTTTATGATACTTGGTACGATCAGGCCGAAAAACGAGGCCGACCCATCGCCGAACTCCCCATTCCACCGACGGTAACGGCCGAGGGCGATTGCGCCATTCGCCAATTTGTGAATGCAAAGAGATTGGCTTTTCAGGCGGAAATCCCTGTCAACTGGTGCCAATTCCTTGGCACCGTCCTCGCCAACGAAGAGGTTATTGACGGCCGCTCGGAACGGGGTGGCCACCCTGTCATTCGCATCCCACTCAAACAGTGGCAACTGCGGATAACCGAATACGCCGAAAGGCTTATCGACGACCTCGACCTGGTGGACTGGCCGGATTCGGTCAAAAAGATGCAGCGCGATTGGATCGGCAAAAGCGAAGGTGCCGAGGTGGCATTTACCGCCCATGGGCCATCGGGCAATGCCGAGACGATCCGCGTTTTCACCACCCGTCCTGATACGCTCTTTGGCGCCACCTATATGGTTCTGGCGCCTGAGCATCCGCTGGTGGATTCCCTTACCCTTCCCAGTCAAAAAGAACATGTGAAGACCTACCGGGACCAGACCTCTCGAA
>SIAL01000020.1 GCA_009691815.1 Gemmataceae bacterium
GTTGTCGTGTAGACTCGGCCTGCCTGGGTGGTTTCCATGCGAATCAGGCCCAGTTTGAGCAGTTGCCGTATCGAAACGGCCGAATCGGCACCACGGACGGAATCCAACTCTTCTCGGGCGATGGGCTGACGATAGGCCACCAATGCCAACACATCGAGTTCTCCGGGGGCCAGGGCCACCTCATTCGATGCCGAAATGGTTGCGGCCTTTTGCTTGGGAAGCGTTCCCGCCATTAGTTTGAGTACCCAACCCGTTGTTTCACGGACGGCCCGGCAAGGGCGGCCGACTTGGCGAAACCGGTCATTGAGTTCGCTGATAAGACCTTCAATTTCGGTTGGGCGCCAACCCGGAAACAGCCGGGCCAACACCAGACTTCCCAGCGGCCTTGGCGTACAAAAAAGAGCGGCTTCCATCATTTGGAGGGGGGGAGGTGGAGTGTCCTCTTGGGAAACGCCAAACGCGCTATTTTGCCTGACAAAAACCTCCCATCGGCCTTCCCTTTCTTCCACCAAGGGTTCGCCTCGAACCGGGTTATCCAAGGGATTTCGACGACCAGAATCGGTGGGGGAGCGATTTTCGACGGGGGAAGGGTTCATTGGTGGGGCAGGAAGAATATTCCTGTGACAAAGGTTCCCGACCAAAGCATGAGGAACACAACGCCAAGGCCGATGTGGAAATTTCGGTTGTGTTTTAGGCCTGACCAGAGCATCAAGGGCATGAGCAAAGCCGAGGGGACCGAGAAGGCGAGATGGATTCTTAAACTTTGGAAGAGTTCAGGTTTTTGGCGGATGTAATCGAAAACCTCCGGATTCCAGAATCGGATGATTCCCTCGAAAACAAAAAGGGCGACGAGAGTAAGGACAAAAAAGGCCAGATTGATGCGACCATGCAGGGCGGTGCGCCCTCGAGACAGAGCGATCAAACTCGCCGCCAAAAGCAGCGTTACCACCAAAACGGCGACTTTAAGTCCCAGTATGACATTCTCGCCGGTCATCCAATCCCCTTAAAAACCTTAAAACGCTTTTGGTCACAATCCCGATCGGAAATCCTATCCCAAGGACCATTCGATTGCCTAAAAACCAGAAGATTCAAATGGGAAAGAAGCCCCAAAACGGCCATGATACCGCCTTTGCCCAAGATAAGTCACCACCTGATTACTTAGAATCGGTTCCGGGTGCCCATCGGTTTGGCTTCTGGGAAGGGGGAGGCTGTTTTCTTTTCCGAGCCGGAATTGCCCGTGACCGACAATAAGGGAACAGGGACCGGGAAGAAGCAAAGGGACGGGGATAAAATGGCATTAACTAAATCGTAACCTTTGATTTTGTAATGGTTTACGCATGGAGACGAAACGGACCTCCTTTTCGGATGGGGTTTACCTAACCCCACTCCATGAGGAGGCCACGGATGGCGCCTTCTCTTCGATAAACCGTTGGCCGGATCATGGCGTATAGTGGCGAGGAATTGTCGGCCCGGACCCTCCAAAATCTCCGTTTTCAACCCGATTACACCTGTCGACCCCTGTCGATAGCTGTCTACCCCTGTCGATAGGAGGTCGATCCGGGGACGGTTTTGGCCAGTTGCAGAAGGGGGCAAATCTAGGATATTTAGGGGACGGTAGGATGTCGATCCGGTGACCAAGGTCCACCTTTTTCTTTTGCAGATTCTCCAAGGCAAGACGGCCTGTGCCGCCATGTCGCGATTTTCGGAGGGACCTCCCGAAGTGCGCTTTGTCATCACTCATCCAAGGTAAGAGCCGTATGCGATAGTATCGCCCGTACGGATCTGTGCGGGTGGCGAGCAGCAATGCTCGTCCCTACCGCAATATCCTTTGAATACGCCCCGTTCCCTGGTGCATCATTTGTCCCCCGCTGATGCGTCCGGCTCGTTAAAAACAGGAAGCCGCATTGTCCGTCGGCGAGCGCGTAAATGAGGATTGGGTCCGTTTTTGGACTATACGAGCCGGAAGCGTTATCGACGGACAAATAAGGTAGAAGTTAAAGTAATAGGCACACTCCTTGTGCCGTTCTTGATTTTTGGGTAGACGCATTTACCCTAATACGGTGTTCATTAGCAGATCGGTTTTTCATCGGCAATATCCGTAGAATCAGCGGGCTGACGCCTGCCGCTCGCCTTTTGCATCATTTGTCCGTCGCTGACGCGTCCGGCACGAAATAAATGATTTTTCAAAAGATGCGCGCCTATTCCTTAATTGTCCGTCATGGACGACCGCGGCCCATAAAAAAACGCTTGAAGAACCAACCTTTGTCAACTAAACTCTCAAAAAACCCATGAATGGGAAAATAACGAAACCGACAAACGAGGCAACTAACATGAGCTTGTTCCATTGGAAAACAGCAACGCCTTCTGGAATCTGGCCGAGGTATCTATTGGGTTGTTGTACCCTGGCCGTGGTACTAGGCTTGTGTGGCCCGGTAATGAGCCTAGAAAAGCCCATAAAGAGCAATGCTCTACGGGTCGATTTGGGTCAGGGTACCACGCTTGAGATGATGGCCATACCGGCAGGAAAATTCATGGAGGGGAGCACACCCGCCGAACGCGCCTGGGCCACAGGCATCGAAGGTGGTGCCACACCCGGGACGGTGCGCGAATCCTATGAAGGCGAAGCTCGTGGGATGGAGGTGAAAGACGATTTCTGGTTGGGTCGGACCGAAGTCAGTGTGGGGCAGTTTCGCCGTTTCGTGGAGGACAGCGGTTATATAAGCGACGCGGAAAAGCCCGGCGGCCACACCCAGTGTTTTTATCCCGAATGGAATGGCTATCACCTGACCACCACCGTGGTGCATCCATGGAAACCGATGCCTGGCAAAAGCTGGCGTGATCCCAACTTTGGCTTTCCATTGAGGGACAATTTTCCCGTCGTTTGTGTGAGTTGGCAAGACGGTCGGGCATTTGCCGAGTGGTTAACGAAAAAAGAAAGGGCGGCGGGCCGCTTGTCCATGGAGTTGGAATACCGGCTACCCACTGAAGCCGAATGGGCTTATGCCTGCCGGGGCGGAAACAAGGAGCGGACTTACTTTTGGTGGGGCAATGAAATAAGCGATGGCGAGGGGAGGCTCAACATCTCCGCTGTCGATTTTTTGCCAGGCAGGAAGAGAATTTGGCCGCTTGCAAACGCACCTTGGAGCGACGGTTTCCCTTTTGTATCCCCGGTGGATCATTACGGGGAAAAAGGGAGGAATGGTTTCGGTTTGGCGGATATGTGCGGGGGCGTTTGGGAGGTGGTACTGGATCATTTCGATCCAAAAGGGGCCCATGAAGAGAGCTATTTTGTGGCCAAAAACCCTCAACCGGTTTGTCGGGGCGGGAACTATTTTGATGTGCCAGGAAATGCCCGCTGTGCCGTTCGTCTTGGGCTGCAAGGCCCTAGTTACTCCGACTCTCGCGATGGCTTCCGGCTTTGTTTGGGCAAGCCAAAAAGCATAAAACCGTAATCTGTCCTCTAGGAAAAGCCACGATTGACCCTATATCTTTAAGGGCAACCAGAGCCAGGTACCCACCGAGGCAAAGAAGGCAATTCTGCCCCAAAAGGATTCCTCGGATTAGGTGTTATGCAAAAAGCTTCCTGTCCTAAGGGTGTATTCCTTTGAGCCAAGTTAACATTTCAAGGAGGTGTACCTTGGATCGCCAAGTTGTCGGGACCTGTGTTCCAAGGGGATTTCTCATTGGAATCCTTGGTTTTCTTTTTTTGGGTGGTATGGTTGGTCCGCTTTTGGCCGCGCCACCTAATGTGGAAAAATACCTTCATCAAGGCGACTATCTTGGTGGAGAAAAAGCATTACTGGAGCATTTGATAAATGATCCAAAAGACACCGAGGCACGCTTTGGCCTTGGGGCTTTGCAATTCATTCGCGCCGTGGAAACCCTTGGTCAGGATATGTATCGCTTTGGTATGAATTCGGATCTAGGAACCTTGCTCGGCTTCCCCTTTTTTCGCTTGCCCATTCCCATCAATCCAAGACCAGAAGAGATTGACTACCAGAAATTCCGATCCCTTTTTACCCATTTCATGGAGGGGCTAACCAAGGCGGAAAAAAACCTTGCCCTGGTTCGGGATCCCAAAACCAAACTCCCTTTGAAAATGGGGCTGATCAAACTGGATTGGGATGGCGATGGGAAAGCCGACGACTATTTGAAAACCATCCTTTCCAAGTACCTGAACCTGATGGCAAGGGTGGAAAGAAACATTCTTGGTGAAATGGCGGTTTCCTTCGACCAAAGTGACGCGATTTGGCTGCAAGGCTATTGCAATCTGCTTTTGGCCATGGGGTCGGTGATCTTGGCCCACGATCACCAGAATACCTTTGAAGTCTCGGCATCGCTGTTTTTCCCCAAGGTCAAAACACCCTTTGGTTTTTTGAACAACATCCCGCGGCGGAAAGCTGACAATTTTTCTACCTATACGATCCTCGACCTCATCGCATTCATTCACATGTGGCGATTTCCCCTTAGGGATCAAAAAAAAATGGAGGCGGCCCTTGCGCATCTGGAAAAAGTGATTGCTCTAAGCAGGGAATCTTGGGCCTCGATTTTGGCGGAAACCGACAACGACCTGGAATGGATTCCGGGTCCCAAACAGACGGGGGTGATGGGAATTGGAGTTCAGCAGTCCATGATTGATGGGTGGCTGGAATTTTTGGACGAGGCGGAAAGCCTTTTGAAAGGGAAAAAACTCATCCCATTCTGGCGTGAGGGGGAAAACCGCGGGGTGAATTTACGCCGAGTTTTTACCCTTTCGAGGGATTTCGACGCCATCCTTTGGATTCAAGGGACAGCTGCCACCCCCTACTTGGAAAACGGGGTCCTCACCAATCAGGCGGTTTGGGGACACCTACAACGGGTTTTCGGTGGGGACTTCTTCGGTTTCGCGATTTGGTTCAATTGACCTGATGGCTTTGCAATTAGGCTAGAATGGAATGCGCAACTTCGCCAACAACATCGGTTAACCGAAAATCACGACCGGCATGGCGATAGGTCAATCGGGTATGGTCAAAGCCCATGAGGTGCAGGATGGTCGCGTGTAGGTCGTGAAAATGGACCTTGCCATTGACTGCGTAATAGCCGTAATCGTCCGTGGCGCCATAACGAAACCCGGGTTTGACGCCGGCCCCCGCCAAGAAGTGGGTGAAGCCATGAGGATTGTGATCACGGCCATCGTTTCCCTGCGAGACGGGAGTTCTGCCAAATTCGCCCCCCCACCAAACAAGAGTGTCTTCCAACAGGCCACGGGCTTTTAGGTCCGCAATCAAGGCGGCGACGGGCTGGTCCACCTCGCGGCAATTTTTCCTGAGGTCAGCCCTTAAACCACCATGTTGATCCCATTTGTAGCTGTGGGTCACCTGCACGAACCGGACACCCTGTTCGAGAAAACGCCGAGCCATAAGGCATAGTTTGCCATAGTTTTGGGTGGTGGGGTCATTAAGTCCATAGGCATCATGGGTTGCCTTGGTTTCTTCCGCAAGGTTCTGAACAATGGGGGCAGTTGCCTGCATTCGAAAGGCCATTTCCATGGAGGCGATCTGGGCCAACAGCTTTGAATCGGTCCCGCTCGATTCCATGTGCAAGGTGTTGAGTCGATGAATCAGATCCATTTCGGCCCGTTGGGTTTTTCGGCCTGGACCCCCTTCTATGTAGGGGATGCGGGCTTTTTCGGCCGGAATGGCGGCGGATCCTATGGGAACGCCCTGATGGACGGCGGGCAGAAACGCGCTGGATTGGTTGTTAACACCCCCGTGGGTTAGGGTCGGGGCCAAGGTGATGAAGGCGGGTAGGTCGCTACATTCCGAACCTAGGCCATAGCTTAGCCAAGAACCGATACTGGGTCGAATGAAAGTATCTGAACCTGTGTGTAACTCCAAAAGGGCACCACCGTGGCGACTGTTGGATCCGTGCATGCCGTGGAGGAAACAGAGGTCATCCACCGAGCGTCCGATATGAGGAAACAGTTCACTGACCCAAGCCCCACATTTACCTTTTTGAGAAAACGAAAAGGGGGAGCCCAGAAGGTTTCCCGTTTCGGAGGAAACCACGCGAGGCTTTGGAATGGGGCATGGTTTACCGTCGTCTCGGGTTAAAAGGGGTTTGTAATCAAAGGTGTCCATGTGGCTGGGGCCACCATGCATAAACAAAAAGACGATTCGCTTGGCCTTGGCGGCAAAGTGGGGGAGGGGGTGTGACAAAGAATTTGCCGAGGCGAGGAGACTTTTTCCTGCCAGCCAACCGAAACCGCAAGCGGAGGAGGCAAGCCAGTCTCTTCGATTGGGCAGGTGGCTCATTTGTTGCATCTAATATCCCCCTAATCCAAATAGAGAAACTCATTGGATGATAAAAGCGCCCGAGCCAAGCTGTGCCAAGCATCCCCTGGGTGGCCTTTTAGGAACCCCAGGATCTCCGTGATTTCGCGATTTTGGGGCATACGGCCCAACGACAAATCAAAAATCTCTTGAATGGCCAAGGTAGCCTGATCAGGTTGGTTGGTTTTTGGCCTCACCCGTTTTGCCAAGGCTATTGCCGCGTCGTCGATCAATTTTCCGTTGAGTAGGAAAAGTGCTTGAGTGGGCACGATGGTTGCCGTTCGTTCCCCTTTGAGGGCGCTGGGATCGGCAAAATCAAACACCTGAAAAAACTCAAACAGTGCGCTTCTTACGACCGGCAGATAAATGGAACGCCTTGGGGCCAAATGACTGTCGTAAGCGAAATTGGCGGTGCTTGTGACATATTGGCGATCTCCAATGGTAAGCAGGGTGCCACCCGCTTTTTTGTCAAGCGTGTCCGAAACGAAGAGCATGGCGTCGCGAAACTCCTCTGCTTCGAGGCGGCGCCGTTCAAACCGCCAAAGAGTCCGGTTGTCGGGATCCGCCTGAAACATGGCCTCGTCCATGCGCATGGAGGACTGGTATGCCGCGGTATTCATGATGAGCCGGTGCATGGCCTTGATAGACCAATTGGATTCGACAAACTTTGCCGCAAGCCAATCAAGCAATTCCGGATGGAAAGGCAATTCGCCCAAGTTGCCGAAGTTGTCCACGGAGCGAACAATGCCTTTGCCGAAATGTCCTTGCCAAATGCGGTTGACCATGACCCTTGCCGTCAAGGGGTGATTGGGCTGCGTGATCCATTGGGCAAGCTGCAAACGACCACTTTGATCCTTGGGAAAGGGACTCATAGTGCCAAGTCGAATCGCGGTTGGAAATCCCCTTGGAGCTGATTCGCCAAGGCTTAGGTGGCTGCCCCGAATGTGAACTTTAAGATCGGTTGCTTTTCCTTCACGAACCGCCATTACTTGTGGGACAGCTTTGATCTCTTTTAGACTTTCTTCGATTTTAGAAATCGCCCTATTTGCCTCGGCCAAGGCGGCGGGTAAAATCAACGGATCCAGAGCCGGTTCGTCTTTCAATGGTCCTTTTTGAAGATCGACCAAGTGATTCCACTGTTCCACCCATGGCTTTCCCTGGAGTGTCTTCAAGGCGTTGGAAAACCGCTCCAGAACCAAGGGATGAAGGCCTTGGGAATTGGCGAAAGCCCCCAGCGTTTGAGCTAGGGCAACCTCTGAGGGGAGAACCTCCAAGGCAAATTTGTCGATGTGAGGAACCGGCCCGGGGGATTCCAATCGGAGGATCCATTTTCCGGAATCCACTTTTGTGGTTGCGGCGATATGCCACCGTTGGCTTTCGGGGGTCCAAGAACCTGTAACTTGGTTTGCCGCCGAATCGGTAAGGGGTTTGTCATTGACAAAAAGTTTGACCGGGCGAGAGGCCAGTGCCGCATGGCGGGTCCAGATACGGACCCACCCGACCGGGAGGGAGACGGAGGCGTACTCCGCCCTGTTGGGAAGCTCGCCTCGATTAACCAATACGCCAATCCCTTTGCCATAGGTGTCAATATCCTTGATCAAATTGCCCTTGCTATAATCCTCGGCCTCGAGAATCAGGGCTTGTTTGGGTGGTTCCTTGGGAGATGTGGCCTCGGTGTCGTTCCATTGTTTTGCGGCAAGGGCATAGGCACCCGCCCGTTTTAGGTAGATTTCGATCTCTTTTTTTCTCAAACCGGACTTTATGTCCTGTTTGGCCTTAAGGTCGGCTTCGAGGTATTTCTTCTTGGCTAGGAACCCCTTTTCCTCCTCCGGGCCTAGGAGGGGCCTTTCCATCCAGCGGGCCACGACAGAATAGGTTTCCATCGTGTCGGTGCCATGAAAAATCCCGGCAAGCCCATAGTAGTCGCGGGTGGAAATGGGGTCAAACTTATGATCGTGACATCGTGCACAACCAAGGGTAAGTCCCAAAAAGGCTTGGCCCAAGGTGTCAAGCTGTTCATCAATGATGTCCATGCGCATTTTGACCGGGTCGTCTTCGGCCAACATTTTGGGACCAATCGAAAGAAAGCCAGTGGCGACCAAGCGGTCCTTGGCGGCCTCATCAGAGACTTTGGTTGTCAGCAGGTCCCCGGCGAGTTGCATGGCAACGAATTGGTCGTAGGGCAGGTCCCGTTGAAATGCTTTGATGACCCAATCGCGGTATTTCCAAGCCAGGGCATGGGAAAGGTTTTCGTCCATTCCGTTGGAGTCGGCATAGCGAGAAATGTCAAGCCACTTGCGTGCCCATTTTTCGCCATATTCTGGTGAATCCAGCAGCTTGTCGATCTGTTTGGCGACCGCATCGGGAGCCCGGTTTGCCAAGAACGCGGCGAGTTCTTTTGGGGAGGGCGGCAATCCGGTAAGGTCGAATGTCATTCGCCTAAGGAGAGTTCGTCGATCGGCGGTTGGTGCCTCGGTCACGCCGATTTGGGCCCGTTTTTCAGAAAGAAACGAGTCTATGGGGTTGGACCTTGTGGCTTTTGGATTCTTTGGAAGGGGATCGAAAGGCTTTTTAGCCCACCATGGGGAGGGATTGGTTTTGGCGGCGACTTTGGAATCTGGGCTACCCGAAAGTCCCTTTGGCCATTCGGCTCCCGAACGAATCCAAGCCTCAAGCGCTTGAATATCCTTGGGAGGGAGTTTTCCCTTCGGGGGCATTTTGAGATCGGCTGTGTGGCTTAAGGCGATGAGAATGGGGCTTTTTTCGGGATGGTCCTGATGGATCAGGGGACCTCTTTCCCCACCTTTGGCAAACGCTTGGGCGGAATCGAGCCGTAATCCCCCTTTTTGTTTTTCCAGACCATGGCAAGAGTGGCAATGAGCGATAAGGATTGGTCGGATGCGGGATTCAAATTTGACATCTCTCGGGTCGGCTCCCGGCATCAAAACGCATAATAAGGCAATGGCACTGCACATGGGTTAGGCAAATCAAACAAACCAAAGGGGTACCACAAGGCGGGTAATAGTATTCTAGCACTCCTTGGTTTTTCTCCCAAGAGAATATTGCGGGTAACCGGGTTAAATAGACCAAGAAGTAGCGGGCCGCCACCCTAGATATTACTGGGTTCTGGAGTGGGTTCGACCGGGGCCAATTCCGCACCGATAAACCCGATTCCTTTGTGGGCCCCATCACAAAAGGGTTTTCTTTGGCTGGCCCCACAGCGACATAAAGCAACAAATTCTTTTTCGCGGGCTATGGGAAACGGATTTCCCAAATGATCCACCACCTCGACGGGCATGGCAACTACCAAAGGTCCATTTTCACGACAACGAATACGCATGAATGATAACTCCAATTTCTTAAGCGGGTGGTGAGGGAGGAACAACCCCCGGTTTGGCCCCGGGTTTGGGTGCTTCGGGTGGTTTCTCGGCGGGGGGATCTTTGGGGTCAGCGGGATCGGCCGGGGGCTTTTCACCCGGAGGCACCGGATCCGTGGCAGGGGTGGGTTCGGTTCCTGGTTTGGGAACCACCATGAGGACCCCACCCACATTGAAAACGGTGGCGTTCAAGGGATCAAGAATCGCTTTAAGATGCTCGCCAAGGGTTTGGGTTCCCGCGCCTGCTACTTTCACCACTTTGTCAGCAATTGGGGCAAGGTTTATGTCGCGGAAAGCTCCGTCCGAAAAGAAGATCTTGATTCGGTGACGGGCCGCCACTTGGGCCATCACATCACGAAGGGTGATTTTGGGGTTTTCCTGAATTTGGCTTTTTTGCTGGAGAGAATCGGCGGCCACCTTTTGAGCGGCAGTATCGTCCATTACATTTTCACCCTTACCGTGAAGTTCGGCGAGGGTAAACTCCCGATCACGAAGGCATACCAACTTGCCCGATTGGCTAACCAACAGCAAACGATCAGAGGAAAAGTTAGGTATGGGCACATTGAAATCGGACCAGTTGACCGAGGCGAGTTCCCGACCGAGCCTTCGGTCGAAAATGTGGAGATGCCCTTGGCGATCATAGGCATAGACAAATTTGGGATTCACCGAAACAACATTGCTGATACCGGGTTGAAAGTGATTGCGCCTTAAGCCGGTGGAAAAGTTCCAAGCGATCGCGCCGGTGCGTGCATCAATGCGGGTTAACCCCTCGGAGGTAATGACGAAAACATCATCCTCTGTGCAAAACAGGGGCCGATCGGCGGCGGAACTGAGAGATCTTTCCCAAAGTTTGATACCTTGTTCAATGTCGACCGCGATGATCACCCCGTCGCTTGTGGCAAAGTAGCTGGTTTTGTTGTGTTGAACCGGCTGATGGTTTACCCTGCCTGTGATCTGCAAACCGGGAACATGAAGTTCTTCGGTGTTTTTCAAAACCAGATTTCCTTCCTTAAGGAAAGTGTAGGTTTCACCCTGATAGTTCACAGCTTGGATATATTTTTCGGTAATAAGAGGGCGAAAGGGGATGATGCTCCGGGTGTTGCCCGCCCAATTGAGCTTTGCCATTAAAATGGGTTCGTCGGGTTCGTGAACCTGAATGTCATCGTCCAAGGTGCGAATTTGGGGTTTGGCGATTGGATCTTCGGGAGGCATCGGCGCGGCGCCCGGTTTGGGTGCGGCGGGGGCCTCCTTGGTATCTGGGCTTGGTTCGGTCTTGGCTTGGGGATTTCTCAGGGCGTCCTTGGCAAGCTCCTGATCCTTTTTTAATTCCTTTTGAACATTTACTCCGCGACCACCAATCCGGATTTCATTCTCTTTGACCAGAGGTTGTCTGGTTTTTGTTTTCACGGGCGGTTGAGGTAGATGAACCGCGATGATGTGGTGGTTTTCGGTTGGAATGAATAGCTGGAGTTCATCCGCGACCATGGGGCCGGAGGGGTTGCTTCCCAGTGGGAATCGCCAGTCGATATTGCCGGTTTTTCGATTGATGGCATGGACGCTGCCGTTGTTTATGGCAAAGACCAGTTTGTTATTCCAAGCGAGGAAAGAGGTCACTTGATAGGGCTGGCCGGGAAGGGTGTGCCAAAGCTGAGAGCCGCTTTCGGCATCGTAACAGGCGACCACCCCCCGATGGGTTTGGGCCAGAACCTGTCCCCCGATAAACCAAACATCATGGACGCCGTCACGCTTGTCTTCCATAGGGAGATTTGCGCTCCACATATGGATCAGATTGAGCGATTCAAGTTGGCCGCGTTTGGGTGTATTTGGGGTTGTAAATACCCTTGATCGGGTTTGGGAACCGGCATTTGAGGCAATTAGGGCACTCAATACCAAACTCACCACTAAAGTACGCAGGGCGAAACGCAGCATGCCCCACCTCCTACAAGCCGCCAAAACAATACCATTCCTTAGCCATTATAACCCAAAGGAAAGGCATGGTGTCGGGATCGCACCTTTTGGAACGGGAATACTTGGCAGGTCGTTCCAAGAATTCCTGGTGGAGGGAGTCTTTGGATTATTGGGGACAGACTTGATTCAACCAATGTAAGGCGGAAAGGGGCTTATTTTTTTCCTAAAAGTCTTTTTTGCCTAAAGAAGTCGCTTAGGATGGCGGCGCATTCCGCTTGCATCACCCCCCCCATGACTTGGCTACGATGATTTAGCCTTGGGTCGCTCGTGATTTGATAAAGGGTGTCACAGGCCCCTGCTTTTTGGTCGGTGCAACCGTAGACAACATGGGGCAAACGGGCCTGGACAATGGCCCCGGCACACATGGGACAAGGCTCGAGGGTGACATAAAGCACACAGTTTTCCAGCCGCCATGATTTCAAATACTGGGCGGCTTGGGTGATGGCCACCATCTCGGCATGGGCGGTGGGATCTTTGAGCCGTTCGCGTTGGTTGTGAGCCCTTGCGATCACCCCTTTTTCCAGCGAAACAATCACAGCTCCAACCGGGACCTCGTCTTCCTCAAAGGCGATAGAGGCTTCCTCAATGGCCAGTTTCATATGGTCGGCGTGGAACGGATGCCTAGGGTCGCTCCAAAGTAAACCAAAGTCCTCTTGCAGCCATGTTCGCGGGTCGATCACCATTGAGTCACCCAAATCTTCGGAGTCTGGACCTTCCCTAAAGGGATTCGCTTGGGGGTCAGCACCTTGCTTATTGATAACCTGTTTCCACTAAAACCCGTCCAAGGATATGTCGGTATTCACCCGAGGTTTCCATCAATTCGGAATGGTTTCCTAATCCTTCAAGAGATGGTCCGCGGAAATAAAACACCTTTTCTGAGTGTTTTAAGGTTGAAACTCGACGGGCCAGCATTAACACCGTTTTGCCGTCAAACCAACGCCTACAGGCATCGTCCAAAAGGGCCGCTTCCGAATGGGAAAGGGCGAAATCGGGATCCTCCCAAAGGATCAAGGATGGATTTGAGGTAATCGCACGGGCCAAAGTTGCCAAATGCTTGGCAAGGGGCGAAAGCGGGGCCCCTTGGGCATCAACAATGGTTTGATAACCCTCGGGCAGGTCGCGTATCAACCGATCAAGATGGACGCGCTTGGCGGTATCAATAGCAACCCCTTCGGTGATTTCACGGCCCGCGATCAAGTTGCTTAGGATCGTTCCGGGGAGCATTCCATCCGAAGGACAGATCATGGAAACCTGTCGCCTAAGGTCATCTTCCCGGGCCGAACGGAGATTGATCCGATCTAGGCGGATCTCGCCCGAATTGGGTTCCACTAATCTTGCTAGGACGGCAAACAGGGCATGGATGGTATGTGGATTTTCGCTGACTAGGGCTACTCTTTGTCCTACCGGAATGGAAAGGGTGATTCCCTCTAGGAGGCGTTTCCCCGTCCCCTCATCCCGAAGGCAAACATCATCGAGTTCCAATTTGTCGACAAGCGGGCCCAAGGCAAGGGTACCCGGCCGCATGGGCGGATCTCGTTCATCAAGAAACTCAAAAAGGTTTGCGGCCAAAAGGGAGATTGTCTCTCCCTGACGGGCCAATCTGGCCAATTCCATGGCGGCAACCTGAATCCCGGCCGCACAAAACGCCCCGCCAAGGGCCATGGCAAGGCCCACACCAGACCCTCGAAGGCCAATCCAGGCGACAACCAACCCTGCGCCTAGGATCACCAGAATGCTAAGGGCCTCTACCGCTCCATAGGTGCAAACCAACCAAACCATGCGACGGCGGGAGGCCCCAAGGCGATCCACCCAATGTTCGGCGCAGCCTAGTTGGTTTCCTTCGATTCCAAGGCTGTGGGTCAGTCGAACCGGAAGAAGGGTTCCATGAAGGAGGCCCGTCAAGGAAAAGCTTCCCGCGCGGCCCGCCTCCTTGGCATCGGTAATCATTAAGTCCCAACCCAATCGTGCGGCAATGACCAAAAGGGCCACGCCCACGAGTCCTAGGAAGGACCATGCACCTGTACAAAGGCCCACTAAAAAAAGAGTGAGGCAAACAAGGGGCAAGCCATACCGTTCGGCAATTTCCCGGGCCAGATATTGAGAAAGGGAAGCCAATCCGTCTTCTAGGGGCAAAAGGCGCCCCACCGCTCCGGGCAAAATCCGGAGTCGTTGGAGGTTTTGGGATTGGGCAACCATCATTAGGCCAAGTCGGGTTCCCCCCTCGGAAGCGGCCCGTAGGGCACCGACCTTGGCTAAAAAGCGGCCCCAAATCGCCCCGGAGCAGAGCAGAAAACCGAATAAAAAGTTCCACCCTAACGCGGTGTCGGTTTGGTGGGCGCCCGAAAGCCTTCCAAAGGTGCCATGAATCCATGCCATGGGGCCAAATCGGGCGGCGGCCAACCTCAATTGAATGCCGATTAACCCGGCATCCACCCCAGGGCGAACTTTTGCCGGATCGATGCCATTTTGCGAGGCAAAAAGAGTGACCATTCCCCCCCATAGCTCTTTGGAAATGGCGGTGTCTTGGGTATGGGTTTCCAAGGCCAATGTTTTCGCCAAAGCAGGGGTTAGCCCTGATAGGATCAGGGCGTCCAATCGGTCTTGGGGGAGGTCAAAACCCCAGCCCCGTGCAAGCGTTTGGGAAAGTTGAGGTTCCTCGGATGCGTGTGCGGAAATCGTTCCGAGATGAAGGAGCAGAAGGAAGCTGGAGGTTACCGGAAAGACCAAAAGGCCAAGGCAAAGGGCTAAAAGGAATGAGCCGAGGAGGCTCATTCGACCAAAATGGGGGTGGACCCAACATTGGTTTCGGGCCCGGCGCATCGCCCATGCTGGGAAAGCGGGGATGCTGTTCATCGACGGCTCCCAAACCTGAGGCTATCGCTTAAATATCAAAACCCAAAACAAGTTAGGGCAGGAATTGCGATAGAACCTTATGCCAAATCCCGATCCTCAAATAAGATCAGGCCAAGCAACAGGGCAACCGTGGTGTACATTATTCCGTAAAGGCTGACCATCCCAATATAGACAAGAAAAGGCCACGGTTCGGGAGGGGCGTCGCCAAGCAGGGCGGGTCCCACCCGGAAAAACTCAAGCGAGGGCAAAACCGTGTCAAAAACGCGCCCGGTGAACTCCAGCAATGTTGCCACAGGGTCGTTTGGAGAGGCGATTCGGGCAATGGCCCCAATTTTGACCAAAACCGGGGTCAAGTGGGCCATGAGGTAGATGGATAGAATCACAGGCATATTGACGGTGACCGGGAGGCGGGTTGCCAAGGAAACGGCAATGGCGGTGAGAAGAGTGATTTGCCAGCCGGAGAGAACCACGCCGGGGCCGACTTCATAAAGCATTCCCACCCATAGGCTTATGCCTCGAAAGATCCCCAAGGCGCTGTTGGGCAAATTGCCTTGATTGGTCAAGGTTTGCAGCCATACCCCAACGGGGATCGGGTCCATTCGTTCAATGTGGCGCTTTAAAAAGATGGTCACTTCAAACCAGGTGCCAAGAACCGAAATCATTACCAAAGCGGCCATTAAGATTCCCACGAATTTGCCAAGGAGGAACTGGCGCCTTGAAACAGGCTTGCTTAAAACGGTTACCGCCGTTCGCCCTTCGATTTCTTCGCTGACAAAAAAGCCGGCGGCCAAGGCTCCAAAAATGGCTCCGCATAACATGAGGATGTCATAGCCGATTTCTTTTACCATTTTGTCGTCTTCACCAAAGGTGAAGTAGGGGACCATGGGTGCGGCCAACATCATCAAAAAGCCCATGCCACCAAGCAGCCAAAACATCGGTTGCCGGACTCCCTCGCGAAAAGCCGCTTGGGCGACGGCACCACCTTTGGGCCAGACCATTCCCAAAAAGGGCACACCAATAATAAAGGTGTCCAGCACCAACTGAAGTTGGGCAATGGCGGCGAACCACTGGCCCATCCCCTCGGTAATATCCGCTTCAAAGAGATTGATTATGGTGATGGGGATTACCACACACGCCAACAGTCCGGCAACGGCGGGAGGGAATAGGGTGGCAAAACCCCGTTTCAGCGGATTTTGAACCAATCCCGAGGCAAGTAACCAAGGAATGGCAAGGATTACTTGCAACAGGCAGAGTAAAAACCCGGGAACAAACCAATCGAGCGAGAAATTCATGGAATACCCGATCCTTGATAATTAAGGAAAAGACCTGATGGAGTCATCCTATGAGGGGGACCTTGTGTCGGTCGAGGGGGAACCGGGCAATAAATCGGTTCGAAAGCTGGGAAGGGTGCCCCAAGCCAGTTTTTCCCGCAAGGTCCGGTAAAAAGAACGAGACAACAGCCGAATCAGCTGGAAAAACACCGGGGCTTTGCGGATGGTGATCGGCCCATGCGGTCCCAAGGGTATCTCCACTTGGCCATCCACCATTGCTATCAACTGTTCACGGTCCCCGCCAAGTTTCAGGACAAGTTCCCGGGCGGCGGATTCTACCAAAGGTCGGCTGGTCAGGGCATGAGGGCAAATGGGGGTAATGACAAAGGCCTCCAGCTCTTGGCCAAGGATAGGACCCCCGGCGGCAAGACTATGCGCGGTGGAACCTACCGGGGTGCTGATGAGGACCCCATCCGCCCGATATTGGCTGACTTCACAACCGTCAATGAAAAGGCTCAGCTCCACCATCCGAAAAGGGGGCCCGGACTTGATGGACAAATCGTTCAACCCCAAAATGGGTTTGGTGGTGCCAGGACCGATACATTCCAGCATGAGATGGCGTGTGAGGCTAAAGGTGCCTGAATCCAGCGAATCGAGAATGTGTGGGATTTCTTGGCACTGGTATTCCGCCAAAAAACCAAGCCGCCCCAGATTGATCCCAAGCGTGGGGATTTGGCGATACCCCATTTGCCGGGCAGCACGAAGAATCGCCCCATCGCCCCCAAGCACGATGGCAAAATCGGCCTGAACTTCGGAAAGGTCGGTGGTTTGATGGAGATCGACGATGCGAACATCCGCCCGCCGCCGCAATTGGGGAATGATCTCGGTAGCGGCTTCGGAAACTCCATGGCGCAGCGCATTGCCCAGCACGACAAGCCTCATCTCAATCCTTTCCGATTTGCCCAAATTGTCCTGTTCTTGGTCCGGTAGGGGTTGGCTGGCCTTAATGGCTTGCTAGGCGCTTTGGCTTACGCCACTTTTGCGGACACGCCGGACCCCCGGTTGGGGAGCCCATAATTGGAGTTTTTTGCGAACAGCGCTGGCCATTCCCTCGGGATCGAGGCCACTTTCCTGAAGCTGTTCGGTGCGCTCGGCGTGGAGGATAAAGCGATCGGGATGTCCCAAACGGATCACATTTCGGGAATCCACCCCGGCTCGGTTGCACGCCTCAAGCACGGCACTTCCGTAGCCCCCTTCGAGGGATCCCTCTTCGATGGTGGCAACAACGGCCGCTTGGGCGATCGCTTTGAGCGTGGTAGTTTCATCAAGGGGTTTTGCAAAACGGGCGTTAACCACCCCCACCGAATAGCCTTCGTTTCGAAGGATTTGGGCGGCCTTTACAGCGTTACCCAAAAGTGTGCCAAAAGCTAAAAAGATGGCGTCGTCACCCCACTCCAGCACCTCGGCGGTGCCCAGTTCGACAGGGGCCACACAGCGGTCATGGGATTCCAGAGGGGCTTTGGGATAACGGATACCCACCGGGCTGTTGTTAGCAAGGGCAAAGTCCAGCATGGGTTTGACATCGGCTTCATCGCCGGGGGCCATAACGACCATATTGGGGAATATCCGCATATAAGGGATGTCGTAAACCCCATGGTGGGTTGGGCCGTCCGGACCGGTGAATCCCGCCCGATCCATGCAGAAAACCACGGGCAGGTTTTGCAGACAAACTTCCTGAAAGATCTGGTCGAAGGAGCGCTGCAAAAAGGTGGAATAGATCGCCACGATTGGTTTGGTGCCCACTTTTGCCATACCCGCCGCAAATGCCACTCCGTGACTTTCACAGATTCCCACATCGAAAAAGCGATCGGCATAATCCTTGCGGATTTTTTCGAGCTTGTTCCCTTGGCACATGGCGGCGGTGATGATGGCAACCTTGGTATCTGTTCCCATTTTTTCATGAATGGCTGCGCTGAACGCATCGGTGTAGCCTTTGGCCCCACCCTTTTTCAGCGAAAGAATTGTCCGTTCGGGACCAACCTCCTCAAAAACAGGTGGGGTGTGGTAGGTGACCGGGTCGGCACTGGCCTGGGCTACACCTTCGCCTTTGTTAGTTAGGACATGAAGCAATACCGGACCCTTGAGCTGTTTGACATCATTGATCCAACGCCTCAGTTCGGGAAGGTTGTGACCATCAATAGGACCAAAGTAGCGAAAGCCAAGCTCTTCAAAGAGAACGCCACCGTGGAAAAAGGCCTTTATCGCCTCTTTGGCCTGTTCGAGAAAATGGGTGGCCATGCCCCCTACAAGAGGCACCTTTTGTAAAAGGTCGCGAATATGCTTTTTCGAACCAAGGTACAAATCCGACATGCGGGCCTGATCGAGGCATTTGGCCAAAGAACCCACCCTTGGGCAGATCGACATGGCATTGTCATTTAGGACGACTAGGAAATTTTTGTTAAGGGTGCCGGCATTATTTAAAGCCTCGAAAACAATACCCGAGGGGAGGGCACCGTCACCAATCACCGCCACGCTATGGCGATCCTGATGCCCATTTATGACATCTCCCATCTTTAAGCCAAGGGCCGTGGAGACGCTTGAGCCGGCGTGGCCTGTCATGAACAGGTCGTATTCGCTTTCGGCGGGGTTGGGATACCCCATGATTCCACCCTTGGTTCGGATGGAACCAAAGGACTCGTAGCGCCCGGTAATTAGTTTGTGGGGATAGATTTGGTGGCCAGTGTCCCAAATGAGGCGATCTTGGGTGAAGTCAAAGGAAAGGTGCAGGGCAAGGCAAAGTTCCACCACGCCCAAATTGCTGGCAAAATGAGCCGGTCTTACCCGAAGTATGCGAACCAGCTCGTCACGCATTTCCTGAGCAAGCTGCTTAAGCTGCTCTTCGGAAAGCTGTTGCAAGTCTTTGGGGGATTTGATTCCC
>SIAL01000021.1 GCA_009691815.1 Gemmataceae bacterium
AACATCTCGGTTCGTGCCGGCAAGGTGTATCGCATCAGCGTGTCGGGATATGGCGAAAGTACGGGCGGGTGGAAACTAGACATTTCTTCCGGTTCGAATGTGGTAGACGATTTGGGCAATACCTTTGACACGGCGGAATTGCTCGAGGTTTCCCTTGAGGGGGTCGCTCGGATCCAAGGCGACTTGGGCGCGGGTGATCAGGATGTTGTTAGGTTCCTTGCCCCGGGTGATGCCAATGTCGTAATCAACATCATGGGCACCTCGGGTGAACTAAGAGCATTCGTCAGAGACGGAACCGTGACCCTTCAGGTTGCCAGCGGGGTCCTTTCGCCCAAGGCCGATAAACTGCAATTTATGGTATCCACCGGTCAGGAAGTGTTCCTTGTCGCGGTTGCCCCGGAAGACATCACCGTTTCCGGCGGCGTTTTCTCGGCGGATATTTCCTTTGAAAAACTCAAAACCGAAACGGTTCGGCCAGTAAGCACCGATGTCGTTTCGGTGCTTGACAACACCCTTGCCACAATCTTTACCGAACAAATTGTGACGGGCGAGACCGATGAGGACTTCCAAGAAATTCGGGATACTATTTCCTCTTCACTAACCGAAAGTCTTTTGGCCGCCCTAGGGGGTGACCTTGATATGGGCTATGTGATTTTCTGGTTCGATCCAGTCGATTTTGTCATCACCGACTCCGCCTCCCAGCAGATAGGAAACACAAGCTCGCAGGGTGCCATTCGTGAAAATGCTTCGGCAACACTTTCTCAAAAGGGCGCCTTGGACCTTGTCATCATTCCCGTCTCCCAAGCAGGCACCTTCTCCATGCAGCTTTATGGCGTCGGCGGAGGTCGCGTCCTTGCCGGAGCGTCGATGGTTCGGGCCGATGGAACCGTGGTGAACCCGATTGTCACCATCAATGGGTCGGTGGCCTCGGCTGGGGTACCGGTCGGCTCCGTTTCCAAGGAAGGATTGACATTGAACCTTGATTTTAGGGGTGAACAGGTCATTTCCGAAAACATTCCCCCCGTCACTCCCACCACCGAGGTATCGTCGGCGGCTATAAGTAACACCGCCCAACAAGTGGTCAGTTCACTGCTAATGGGGACCGGCGCGGGTGCCGGTAATGTTGTCGCGGGGTCGTTGGCCGAGGGAATCAGTCATTCCGTCACAGATCTATTGGTACTTTTGGTCGGCGACGGCACTACCAATGTAAACTTTTCCTCCGAGGATCAGGTATTTTTACCGTCGGTATGGGAAACTCCCGAGGGCAAAAAATTGGTGGCTTTGGTGAACACCTTTGCAAAAGACATCAAAGAGGCGATCACCACAGGCGCTCGACTATTCCCCGTGGGCGGCGGAGGCGGACCGATCGATGATATGTTGGCACTGCTTCACCAGTCGATGGAAGCTCTCGGTTTCGAGGAGGCCCAAACCATCCTTGATCGGATGAGTTTCGAGACGAAAGAGCTGTTTAGCACCTTGATGAATGGCCCGATTCGAAAAGAGCTTTTGGATAAACCCATCCAACGCCTTTTGCAGGGGATTCGGGGCGAACTCCAATCGCTTAAGGCTAAAAAGGTCGGCGCTTCTGCCGCTAAAGTTCCGGCCAAGGTTGCCGCTTTGGTGCCTGATACCCTTCCAAAAACCCCGCTCCAGAAATTCTTCAACAGGGAAACCACCCAAAGTCTTAACCTCTTTGTTGGGACCAGAGCGATTGACACAACCTCGGTGGCGGACTTCTTGCTCGAGGAACGGGATCAGGTCTGGCTTGCCGATTGGAAAGCCTTGGGTTTTCAAGACCCCGCCGTGGCCCCGGTTCAGGTTGCCACGGAGAAAACCTCGACCAATGACCGGTTTTGGGGCCTCCTTGCGGCGGGTCTGCTTGCCCCCTCTTGGGTGCGAAACGGCCAGCCTGCGACAAGAACCCGCTCCCGAAACGGGGAAAATCCGCTTCGGTTGCCCGAAAACCCACTATCCCTTTGATCCAAGCAGGCAAAACCCCCCAAAAGGTTTTGCGCCAAAGGGTATAATGAAGTTGAACCCACCAAGGACTAAAAAGGGACTGTGTCCACGCCTCACCCTTTTCGCAAAGAACTCCCCTAGGTTGTCGTTTTTTCCTTGGAACGGTTGGGTTTGACTTGGTATAATGGGTAATATCCCGCCTTGCCTCACGCCTATAGCCCTCCTTCCGGACGAGGTTTTATTATGATCGGTATTATTTCTCAGGCGTTTTTTGTTTTGGCTGTTTTTCCGGCTCCAGTGCCCGAAGCCAAGAGCGTTGAAAAGCTTCCCCCCGGGGCCAAGGTTGTTTCGTTTGAAGCATGGCCCGGCCCGATTACACTCAATGACCGTTTCAGCTATGCCCAGCTGATTTTGAGCGCCAAACTTTCCACCGGCGACACGGTCGATGTAACTCGCATTGCCAAAATTGATGTCCCGGCCCAAGTGTCCATTAACGACCATGGGTTGTTGCGGCCCTTGGTCAAGGGAGACGGCGTCCTAGTTGCTAGTCTGGAAGGACAAACCGTTCGTGTACCGGTGAAGGTGGGCGAGATCACCAAGCCTGTGGTCATCAGTTTCATTAAGGATGTGATGCCCGTCATGTCCAAGCTGGGTTGTAACGCCGGAACTTGCCACGGGGCGAACGAGGGAAAGAACGGATTTAAGCTGTCTCTTAGGGGTTATGATCCGCTCCACGATCATCGGGCTCTTACGGATGACTTGGAGGGTCGCAGATTTAATCGAGCCGCTCCAGACGCCAGTTTGATGTTGCTCAAAACTTCCGGGGTGGTGCCCCATCAAGGTGGCGTGGTTTGCCAACCCGGTGATCCCAATTATGAAATCATCCGAGCATGGATTGCGGACGGGGTAAAGTTGGATTTCAATGTTCCCCGAGTTGTTTCCATCGATGTGTTTCCTAAGACTTTCGTTTCACCATTGCCCGGCATGAAACAACAACTTGGCGTGGTGGCAACCTACACCGACGGGTCCAAGCGGGATGTGACCGCGGAAAGCTTTTTGGAAACCAGCAACATCGAAACCTGTTCGATGGATAAACAAGGTCAGGTGACAACTCTTAGGCGAGGCGAGGCTACCGTCCTTGCTCGATTTGAGGGGGCCTATGCCGCCAGTTCACTGATTTGCATGGGCGACAGAACCGGGTTTACCTGGAAGGAACCCCCCGCCAACAATGCCCTCGATCCGCTTGTTTATGAAAAGCTAAAGAAAATCAAAGTCGTCCCAAGCGACCTGTGTACGGATGAAGAGTTTGTTCGTCGCGTTTATCTTGATTTGACGGGTTTGCCTCCAAGGCTGGATCAGCTTCTTTCGTTTTTGTCAAACCCCATGGCGTCCAATACCAAGCGTGATAAGCTGGTGGATGATCTGGTGGGAAGCCCTGCATATTTGGAACATTGGACCAACAAATGGGCGGATATGCTTCAGGTCAACCGCAAGTTTTTGGGCGAAAATGGCGCAAAGGCCTTGCGCAAATGGATTTATGATGGCCTTGCCGACAATGTGCCCTACGATCGCTTTGTATCGGCCATCCTAACAGGCAAGGGCTCGACCATTGAACACCCCAATGCCGCCTATTACAAGGTGTTGCGTGATCCTCCCGCATTGATGGAAAACACCACACAACTATTTCTGGCCATTCGCTTTAATTGCAACAAGTGCCACGATCACCCCTTTGAGAAATGGACTCAGGACCAGTACTTCCAATTGGCGGCTTATTTTGCCCAGATTGATCGCAAGGAAGATCCGAAATACAAAGGCCAGCGCATTGGTGGCACCGATGTCGAAGGCGCCAAACCCCTCGTGGAGGTGATTGCCGATATTGCTTCCGGGGACATCAACCACGACCGCACTGGTCAGGTTACCGCCCCCAAATTCCCCTTTCCCCATGAAGAGATGCCACCAAGTTCGGACAACCGACGGACCCAACTTTCAAAGTGGATGGTTTCCGCCAAAAATCCCTATTTCGCAAAAAGTTATGTCAATCGCCTGTGGGGCTACCTTTTGGGTGTTGGGCTGGTCGAACCGATTGACGACATTCGTGCCGGCAATCCCCCGACCAACCCCGCATTGCTGGATAAATTGACCCAAGAGTTCATTGATTCGGGCTTTAACACCCGGCACATTTTCCGTCTGATTTGCAAAAGCCGGGTCTACCAACTCTCGGTAAAGACAAATGCCTTCAACAAGGACGACGAAACCAACTATAGTCACGCCCTTGCGCGAAGGTTGCCTGCCGAGGTCCTGTATGATTCGATCCATGCGTCCCTTGGAGCCCCAACACGCCTGCCTGGTCTTCCCCAAGGAGCCCGGGCCGCCGAATTGCTTGACAGCACCCAAGATATTGGTGGCGGGTTTTTTCAGCTTTTTGGCAAACCTGTCCGCGAGTCCGCATGTGAGTGCGAACGAACCACGGGCATGATGCTTGGGCCAATTCTTAATCTGGTCAATGGTCCCGTCATTGGGGAGGCGATTCGAGACCCGGAAAACCGCCTTACCAAGCTTCTATCCACAAACTCGGACAACGGATTGGTGGTGGATGAACTGTACAAGGCGATCCTTTGTCGATTGCCCAATCCCAAAGAGCGAGTAGCGGCGATTAAGGCGATCGAGGAAGGAAAAGTCGATCACAAGTATCACATTGGGGAAAAGCTTCGCCGCGTGGCTGTTGCCGATTCCTTGAGAACCGCCATTGATGCCAAACAACCCGCTTGGGAGAAAACGGTCACCAACGGGGCCATTTGGACCAAGGTCGATCTCGAAACCGTGGCCTCCCTCGGCAAGGCGGTGTTTAAGAAACAGCCCGACGGTTCTTGGTTGGCAACGGGACCCAACCCGGAGAAAGAGACCCTTACCATAACGGCCAAACTTCCTGCGGGCACCCATTCGGGCCTAAGGCTCGAAGCCCTTTCGGACGCCTCGCTTCCCGCCAAGGGGCCGGGCCGTGGATCCAACGGGAACATTGTGCTGCAAGAGCTTAAGGCTTCTGTCCAAATCGAGGGTAAGAAAGAACCGATAGCCATTACCCTGACCCGGCCCGACGCGACCTTTTCCCAAGATAGCTATGCGGTCGCCGGATTGGTGGACACAAACGCGACCTCGGGGTGGGCCATTGCCCCCCAGTTTGGGCGCGATCACTCGGCGTGGTTTGAGTTTAAAGACACCTTGGTGTTGACCAAACCGGCAACCGTCACTTTGACACTGGTTGAGAACTTTGGGGCCAGCCATACTATTGGCCGGATCCGAATTGCCACCACCTCCGCCGCGAAGCCCTTGCTTTATCGGGGACCTCCTGAAAATATCCTTCGCATTGTAAATACGGAGTTGGCAAAACGCACCCCCGCCCAAAGGGCGGAGATTGTCGCCTTTCATAGGGCCCTGGACCCGAACCTTGCCAAAACGGAGCAGGAAGCCGCCGCATACATGGTTGCCACAGATCCCCGGGCCACCGGACTTCAGGATGTGGCATGGGCCCTCCTTAACTCCAAGGCGTTTCAGTTCAACCATTGATACTCGGTTATAACACCAATGGTTTTTCCCATCACCGGCTTGTGGATGCGATTCGCATCCTTGCCGGTTTGGGCTATCGTGCTTTAGCCCTGACCCCGGATGTTCATCATCTCGATGTCACCCAGCAGGGGTGGGAAAAAGAAGCGAAAACCATCGGGAAAATTCTCGATGACCATGGAATGGTTCGGGGCATTGAAACAGGTGCCCGTTTTATCCTCGACCCCAATCGAAAACATCGCCCTACACTTCTCGAAGCGGACAAGCAATCAAGGCAAATCCGCCGGAATTATCTGATTCGGTGCATGGACCTTGCCACCCATTTGGGCTCCCCGCTGATCAGTTTCTGGGCGGGCAAAGCATGTTCCGAAAACGGTTCAAGGGAAAAACTCCACGATCGTTTGGTAGAGGAGTGTTCCCTGTTGGCCAATGATGCTGCTTCACGCGGGCTACGAATCGGCTTTGAACCCGAACCCGGGATGTTGGTGGAAACCACCTCGGAAGGGCTCGATTTGATGGCACAAGTGGGCCATCCGGCCTTTTGCCTAACGATCGACATTGGCCATCTCCAGTGCATGGGCGAAAACATTAAAGAGAACTTGGACTTGGCCCTGTCCAAGACAATTAATATCCATTTTGAGGATATGCGGCGCGGAGTGCATGACCACCTCCCTCCGGGAGAGGGGGAAATCGACCTTGTAGCGGTTATGAATCAAATGCTGGAAAAGAAGTTTGACGGCCCGGTTTGCGTGGAATTATCCCGGCACAGTCATGACGCCGTGGCCACGGCAACAGGGACAATGAACTGGTTTAAGGCGAATGGCTTTGCCTAGGCATCTGATGGTCATGGGGACTGTGGCAAAGTGGACTGTGGCACTAGGGGCAGCTTGTTCGGCAAAAATGCCTGACCGAGGCAGAAAAACACTTTGTGGGTTAAATCCAAATCGAGTTGAGTGGAAGGATAGTCCACAAGAGTCCAGGCTTCGTGATGGCCATAGATGGCGATGTGGCCCGCGATTTGTCTTTTGAGAACCTCATCAGCCCGAGCCTTTTGGATGGCATTGTCCGGCATGGGCCATGTGCGGTTTTCCGCTTCGTTTACCGGAGGGTATCCGCCACGGTTTGGAGCAAGCGGGATCGGCACAAGGCTGACACCCAGATCGGCCAAAGATTGGGAAAGGTTTTCCACCAGATCAATAGGCTGGCCATCTAGGGCAAGGAGAAGTTCGTTGACGGGACCTTCGATTAAGGATCCTAGGGTGATCTGATAGTGTGCCAAATAGGCGACCGTATTTGTGCCGCACGGAAGGGGCGTTTCGGTAAGCGGGCGAATCGCCATGGCCACGGTCAGTGTTTTGGCGGGGGAGGTTTCACCACTCATGGCCAAACCTCCGGCAGTTTTTTGCTGTAGAATTGGGGCACCAGATTCAAACCGGACCAACGATAATGAAACGCCTCGGGACTAACAAGGAGTTTTTGGGCCAGAAACCATCCCACCCGATGGAGTCGGTCAAGATGAAGCTTGGTAGTCTTTGGATCGACACCCTGGGGAAACGCCCGGGCGAAAATGGCTCGCACGGTTCCCTCGGGCATGAGCAGTTCCGCAGCGAACCGATTGGCTTGTCGTTCCCGGGCCGAATAGTTCGCGTCGGACTTTTGGTTAGTGGCGGAATATTCCAAAGCAAGTATCCGCCCTTGGGCAAATTCGTCCCGGATATGTTTGGAATGAAGAAGGAAATGTCCCAATTCATGGGCAAGGGAGAATCGCTGCCTAGGCACCGGATCATCGGCGTTAACAAACAAAAAACCTCCCTGCCCACCGGAAAGCACCAAAAGCGCCGCGAGAGGCTCATCGACCGTTTCGCCGGGCGTGTCGGATCGTGGCCACTTATAAACGAGACCAAGCCAAGCAATGGCTTTGCTTGGCGTTAAGCAGGGGAGGAACACTTGGACCAGCGGGACGCTGCCCAACAGGCGGGCCAAGGGCACCGGGCGAATCAAGGCCGGTTGCGTTTCGTGCGGTGGTTGGGCGTCGGCCCCTAAAGATTGGAACAGCTTCGCAATTGTCGAATGCACCATGCAGCCTTCTTGGGCAAGCATTTCCTGATAACTTTGGGGCGAAATCGGCGGGCCATTCACTCGGTGGGGCCTTTAAGGATTTTGGGGTGATGGTTGACCTTGGTCGAGTTTCCCTTGGGCGATGCGGGCTGCCATTGCCAAATTACCGGCATCGTTTGGTACCATTTGATTTTGAAACATGAGCGATGCCCTGTGAATGCGGTCAATTTGCGAGTCGTTTAAGGTGAGATGGTGCATTAACGCCCATTCCTTCATGGAATCGCGACCACCGGGCTGTGGCAAAAGGGCGTTTCCTAGAGCTTTTAGGGCTGCGATATCGGTTAGTTTCAAGTCACAGATTTTTTGCCGAACGGAATCGTTTGAAAAAGAGAGAAGGCCTGAAACGGAAAAATTGCCCGGGCGGTCGATTGTCGATTCGGATGGTTTTGAAAAGGAAGACTTGGCAAGGAGGTCTTTAACAAATTGATGGGCCTTGGCATAGCGAGTGGAATCCGCATGAGGAGTTTCATAATAGGAATCCTCGATACTATCGTTGTGGATGTCGGGAATGGTATAGGGTCTTATTGGGGAATGGAGGATCATGGAATCTTGGTGGGGCGACTCCTCCTCCGCAAAGGGATCTTGCCTCGATTGAACCTCTAAAAGGAGGTTGGATAGCCTCGCATCCGGAGCATAGATCGCCAAGGTCCAGATGGTGGACATGGTGTTGAAGTCGCTCACCTGTTGCGCCAGCGAAAAGTTTTCCACCAGCGAAAAATCCATTTCCTTAATCATTGCCTGTTTCTCCTCTTCCTTGCCCGGAACCTGAGCTGCCCGCCATGTTTTGGATGCGAGCGCAAGATCGTTGGCTTCGAGTGCCTTGACATAGTTATTGATTGGAGTGGGGGTCATGATTTTGCTCCGGTTCGAACGGGCTTTTTGTCGGAAGGGGGTTTATCGGCGCCATATCGGAGGTCGTGCAATTCTTGGGATGTAAATTCTTTTCTGACTTTTTTCATAAGGCGGGTTGCTTTCACGGCGACTTGGGATTTGGTTAAGCCGAATGTGGTGGCGATATCTTCGTTCGTCTGGAAGTGGAGATATTTTGCCAAAAAAAGTTGGCAGTCTTTTTCATTGAGAACCGATTGAACTCGGGTTAGTGCGACCTTTGCTACCTCGGCCAATTCGAGGGGGTGAAATTCCCCATCGGGTGTGCTTTTTTGGTCAGGAAAATTGTCAAAGGACTCTTCCCCTTTGAGGAGATTAACTTTGTTTGTACGCGAACGGCCGTTGGTTTTTTGTTGGGCGTGTGAAATCTCAAAGTTGGCCCAATAGCTGAACCATGCCTCAAAGGGTTGGAGTGGGTTGTACTGATCCGCCTTCTCTAAAACCTTTTGTACCGTTGATTGAAAAATATCCAAGCCATGGTCCTTGATATTACCCCAACTAATGAACCCGTGGGTATTTTTCCCGTACACCAATCGATCGACCAAGTCGAGCAATTGGGTTTGTTTTTTTTCGATTTGGCAAATTGTGGCGGCTCTACCCGGTGTCATCGGGGAAGGGTCTGCAGTATCGGCATAATCGGTCATGGGGCAAATCTCCCAAAAAAGGAAGGTCTGGGCCGTTCTATGTTCTATTTCCCCCAATGGACCCAATAATTTCAACAAATCAGAACTTTTCCCTGAAAACCAACAAGGAAGCTCGGCTAGGGGGTGCCCGGACAAAAGGAAATCTCGAAAACAGAACAAGCCGCAAGGGATGTCCCCATTGAAGGGAGATCCCATAGCGGCTTGTAGTTTGCTTAGACTCAAAAACGGGTTACTTGATCTTGTTGGTAGGCCGGACAATAACCAAGCCGCCGTTGGGGCCTGGAACCGCGCCCTTGACAAGAATAATATGGGTCTCGGGGTCGATGTTGATCACATCTAGGTTGCGTACAGTGACCTGCTCGGCGCCATAGTGACCGGCCATTTTCTTTCCCTTTTTGGGACGACCGAAACCTCGGTTGGACGCCACATTGGTACCACCGATGGAGCGATGGACCTTTTTCACGCCGTGACTAGCAGGTAGGCCGTGATAGTTCCAGCGTTTCATACCACCGGTAAAACCGCGGCCTTTGCTGGTGCCGATGACATCGACCCTTTTGATTTCGCCAAAGATCTCGGCAACCGTCAGGTTGTCTCCAACCTTGCGCTCGGCGGCGTTGTCAAAGCGAAACTCGCGAATGAATTCTTGGGGTTCGCAATTTGCCTTGGCGGGAAGGGCGGTTCCGGCGGGAAGCCGCTTGCGGCGTTTGGATTCCATCTCCTCGGAGACATGGCCGCGTTCGGCGCGGGTGGCGCGCTTACGGCTTTTTTCTTTGTAACCGACCTGAATGGCTTCGTAACCGTCCTTTTCCTTGGTGCGAACCTGAAGGATGGGACAGGGGCCGGCTTGTATGACGGTGACCGGGGCGCATTTGCCGTTGGCGTCGTAAACCTGAGTCATGCCGATTTTCGTGCCGAGAATACCGATAGTCATAGCTAAATCACTGGCGGGGAACCCAAGACGGGCCCGCCCTCCTCACACTTTTGGTGCGCAACTGTCTGACCCGGGGACTGTCCACCGGTGAGCATCATTACGGTGCCTTTGCGGTTAACCCACAGAGGCACATGGTTAGGATAGCAATCATTTGCAGAAAAGGCGAGGGAAAAGGCCGGAAAAGCGGTAACCGGATGCCTTCATAACCGGCGAAAGTGGGACATAAGGTGGCTATGTAGGAAGATTTCAGGAAAATTCACAGGCCAATTCCAAGCCCTTTGAATCCCAAAACCGCTGCCGAAAAGCCTCCAATCACCCTTGATCCCAGAGGGTCAAATGGGGTATTACCGAGTTTGGCTAAATAGCCCGAAGCTTCGTTAAAGAAGCCTTCCATCGTCGAATTCGGCGGTTTTTTGCCAGCATCAGAAACATGGGGGAGTAGGAACTTGCCGGAATCCACCGCACCCCAGGCCCCTATTTGTTCGGTAAAAGTCCGCCCTGCCCTTTTTCGAGCTTTGGGAAAGGACGATGCACCCGAAATCGTTCGAGTGGGTGGCACCTCCTTTCAACGCAAACACCTTTTCAAACACGATTCTTGGGCTGCCACGGCTCATTATGTTTCCGCATGTGGCAAAGAAATTGTTTGCAAATTCAATCGAAGACAATCGATCTTGGGTTTTCCCATGGGCTGGTTGGGCCGGTATTTGGCAAGGCACGAGGCCCACTTGCTCCATTTGCTAGGCGACTTGGCCAATATCCCACCGGAATCTGGTTCCGTTGAGGTCAATGGTGTGATACAAAAAAACGCCGTGGCTCACGCCTTCATCCCGGGTCAACCTTTGAGAAAAGACTCCCACCCGGGGTTGGAATTTTTTCGCCAGCTGGAGGCAACGCTTCAGGAAATGCACCGACGGGGCATTGCTTATGTCGATCTGCACAAACGCGAGAATATTCTTGTGGGTGCGGATGGCTTGCCCTATATGATTGATTTCCAAATTAGCCAAGCCTTGCCCAAGTGGGGCCCTCTGGGTTGGATCCTTCGCATCCTTCAGCAAAGCGATTCCTACCATTTAAGAAAACATATTTTGCATTTTGAGCCCGCCTTTTTTGGCACGACCACTCCTGAAGAAGCGCTAAAGCGACCCCTTTGGATTCGCCTGCACCGGATGATCGCCGTTCCCTTTCGGACCTTGCGCCGCAAACTGCTTGTGCTATTTGGAATCCGAAGCGGCCACGGTTCCGCCGAGAGCGAGGTCTTCCCGGAAGAAGGCATTCGGAAAAAATCAGCCGCCTAGCGGGGCATTTTTCCCCATCTCTGTAAACCTATTACCGCCCAACCTTTTCAAAACCTCTTTGCGCACTTTGCACCGACTCAGTGGCAAAAAGACTCGGCTATTTTCTTGCCTTTTGGGATTGGAACTTCGACTCTTTTGAGAAAGATTCAGGGGGCCGAATTCTGATTTCCCTTGCCGGATAGGCTACTTGGCGTGGAGCAATTGATCCGCTTCCGCAAAAAAGGCCAAGAAGTCCTTGTCCTTGGCAAACACCTCATTTTTCATGGCTACCTTGAGCCTTTGAAAATAGGCCTCCGCATCCTTGGTCCTTTTCAATTGAAACAACACCATGGCAAGAAAGGCAAGGTCGCGCGGATTTTCCCTGCCTTGGTTGGCCGCTTTGTGGTGTCCAAAGGGCAAGGGTTGGGATCCGACGAAACAGCTTGGTCGTCTTGCTCCCGTTCGATTTGCTGGCATTCTTGTAATGTGATCGACTTTTGCTGGACAAGGATTTCTCCCAATAGGAGAGACTTGTCCAAGAGCCAACCGTTAAAGGCTTTCAAAACCATTTCTCGGTTTAAAAAACCAAGCAGCAAGCCCTGATCGGCGAACATAATGTTTCGCTGGATCAGTTGGTTGGAGGAGGTAACTTTTGACATGATGGCTTAACCGAGGTCATGGCGGGGAGTCGTGACCTTTCACAGAACGGGCTATCTTGGGAAGAATAGACGGGAAGTGCAAGTCATCGAAAGCAGATTTTCCTAAAAGTTCCTACATGGCAGGATTAGGAGGTACACGACTCCACGGTGTGTGTTATCCTTTGTGTTAGACATTAATCTAGGTATGGTTCGTTAGATGAAAAATTCCAGAAGGTGGCTAACCAAAAGGGAACAGGATTAACCTGACTTGATTTTGCGGGGCCGATTGGGTTAGGAATGCAAGGGTATCCCCTTATTTTGGGGGCCGGATTTGGGGGGCCGAGGAGGTTCCGATCTGGGGTAATCACGGAGATGTCGATCATGCGCCATTCAGAAAAGCTCAGCCGGTCCACCTGGATTGGGGCGGGATTGATTTTGAGTGCGGTTTCGGCGGCTTTTTCCGGCTTGGCAGTGGCCGACAACCCCAACGAACGGCTCATCCCACCCGCAGCCAGTCCGTTGGACCCTCCGGGCGGTATCAACAGTTCGGGGACCGTTGGCGGGGATAAGGATCCCAAACCCGAAATCAATCCGCGCAATCCCAAAGCTCCCGGCATTTGGGTACTCGATTTTAAGTTCAGCGACCCCCGCATTGTCAAAGTCGATATTCCCGGACGGGGCCAAAGGGTCTGCTGGTATTTGAAATACAGTGTAACAAACCACACGGGTGAACCGCGCTATTTTCTGCCCGAATTTGAGTTAAAAACCCAAGATCGCGGGACTATCCACAAAGACCATATCCTGCCCAAAGTGCAGCAAGCTATCGTTAAGTTGGAGGATCCCACGGCCGATCCATACGACCCCGAATCGGGCTATCTGCGCATTCGCAATTCGGTGACCATTGCAAGGGAACCGATTCCCGTTTCGACCATGGGTGGGCCGAATAAGCCAATTCATGGTGTGGCCATATGGGATGATGTGGATCCCGACGCAGCAAGATATAGCATCTTTATAACCGGGCTATCTAATGGAATTGCCTTGGCGGATCCGATTCCGCCTTCCAAAGAACAGACCGTCCGAAGAAAAACTCTGCAAATCAATTTCAAAAGGCTGGGAGATAAGTATAATTTAAAGTCTGAGGAGATTCGATTTGTGCCGCCGGCACAATGGATCTATCGGGCAACCGATCTTCAGCTTGGCGCCGTGGCGGGAATCAATCCGCCAGGGGCGCCTCCCGCGCAAGAAAAGTCGGCAGCGCCCGGCCAGAATAAACCCGACTAATTTGGGTTAATTCTGAGGTTTGTTTTGGAAAGATAAGGCAGGACTTTCATGGCTCATAAAAAAGGTCAAGGCTCCGTAAAAAACGGTCGCGATTCCCATAGCCAACGCCTTGGAATTAAGACTTCTGACGGCACTTTTGTTACCACCGGTTCGATTATTGTCCGCCAACGCGGCACAAAATTTCATCCCGGAAAAGGCGTTGGTATTGGCCGTGATGATACCCTGTTCGCCTTGACGGATGGACTGGTTCGTTTTGGTCAAAGTGGTCGTCGAGTAACCATTCAAACCGACTGAGTGGTTTCCTCACCCTAGGGTATAGGCCATGGCTGATCCGATTCGATTAGGAATGATCGATTTCGATACCTCCCATGCGGTGGAATTTACCAAGCGATTAAATCAGCTGCAAACCACCCCCGATCAATTCGTTGAGGGGGCCCGGATTATTTTAGCCTGTCCGGGCAGTTCGCGCATCGCCCAATCCAGAATTGCCGAATATACCCCGGCCATAAAGGCCTTGGGCGTAACCCTTGTCGATAAACCCTCCGATCTGCTGGGAAAAGTCGACGGAATGTTGATCGAATCCCTCGAGGGCGAAATGCACCTCGAAAAGGCCCGCCCGTTCCTTCAGGCGGGGATTCCCTGCTTTATTGACAAGCCCTTTACCGGGTCGGTCGATACCGCCAAGGCGATTCTTGAGCTATCCACCAAGCACAATGCCCCGGTGTTTTCGTCCTCCAGCCTTCGGTTTGTTCCCGAATTGGTTCAAATGTGCAAATCTAACACCCCCGCCGGACCCGCGGTCGGTGCGTTTTCGCACGGTCCCAGTCCCTTTCACGAACCCCCAAAAGGGGAACCGCAAAGAAACATCGGACTTTACCATTATGGGATTCACCCCGTGGAGGTCCTCTACACCATCATGGGCAAAGGCTGCATCGAGGTGGTCAACCTGCGCACCCTTGGTTCGGATATGGTTACGGGGCGGTGGAAAGATGGCCGGACGGCAACGATTCGCGGTATCCGCCAAGGGGTGGCACCCTATGGCTGCACTCGCTTTGGGATGAAAGCGGCGGAAACACTCACCCTTTCCACAAAAGTCATTTACCGCGAGCTCTTAAAGCAGGTTGTCCGGTTTTTTGCCGAAAGAAAAAGTCCGGTGGATCCCTTGGAAACATTGGAAATCATGGCCTTCATCGAAGCGGCCAACCAAAGCGGTGACAATCATGGCCGAGTTCAACCGTTGGCGACTTCATAGTGACCGGGCGATTGTTTTTGTTGGCGCTCTTTTTTGTCGTAATTTCCATTGCTTCAGCCCCCAGTCAAACCCCACCCCAAGACATGGACCAGATCGACCTCGTTAATGGCCGGACCCTTGAGGGGCTTCTGCTTGAAGAAACCCCTTTGCTGGTGAAAATGCGGTTGGTTAGCCGCAAAAGCGGGCGCCCAACCCTCACCTCTACCGAGGAGTTTCGCCGCGACGAAGTTCGGTTCGTTCGCCACCTGCCGACAGAAGCAAGGGAGGAATTGGCCCGCAAACTTAAAGAACTCGACAACCAGCGGGACCTGTTTCTTGCCAGCCTTCGCCTTCTCGATGCCGCTCCACCCCTGGGGGTTCTCCCAAGCCGAGGTATCGAAGGCATTCGGCCCACCCCTGTGGCGTGGGAGGACGATCCCAATCAAACGGCTTGGGCTTTTGAATCCCCCTATTTCAGTTTGGCCACAAATCTTCGGGAGCCGTTGGCGGTTTTGGTGTCCCTGCAATTGGAAGAAGTTTTTCGGGCGATTTCCAACCTGTTTCCTCCCCGCCTTTCAGGTAAACCAACTCGCATTCGCATTTGGTCGGATCAGCCCGGCTACCTACGGGCAGTGAACAGGGGACAGGCCAGCCTGGACCATCCGGCGGTCTTTGATTCCTTGGCCAATCGGATATTGGCGGGCACGGAATTGGCCCGATTAGAAGGCGAATCCACCGATCTTCGCCGTCACCACGCCAAACAATTGGGGATATTGAATCTCCGAGAGGTCGAAATTCAAAAGGCTATGGGTGGCCGCATTCCCGCCGATTTCGCCAAGTTGGCGGTTCGTGCCCGCCGCGAACTTAGGGATGCCGATCAAAAGAACGATCAGGCTATCCGCCAATCCCGCAATCAACTTTTGCGGATTCTAAACCACGAGTCAATTCACGCCTATCTAGGCAATTGGGTCTATGATCAAAAGAAACAACCCTTGCCTAGATGGCTAAATGAGGGTTTGGCCCAAGTTTATGAAACCGGAGTGATCGAAGCAGGCGAATTGCGAGCGGACTGGCCGGATTCGATTCGCTTGGCAGGGGTGCGGCAACTCATTCGAGAGGGGAAGTTCCCCTCCCTAAGGCGCATCCTTTCGGATTCCCCCGATCATTTTCTTGTCAGGTTGACAGGTGAGGCGGGAACCACCAGCAGGGAATCTTCCCGCGAAGCGTATTTGGCCTCATGGATACTGACCTACCACCTTACCTTTGGTAAGAGGTTGCTTCCCGGTCAGAAGGTGGACCAATACCTTGAAACACTAGCAAAAAATGAGGGGAAAGAAGCTGCAATAACCGCATTTGAAACCTGGACCGGAATGGCTTTGGAGGATTTTGAAAAAACCATGTTGGACTATGTGGGCCGTTTGCGTCCGGATGGTTCATTGGCGTTGGCAAAATAATGGACAGGGCTTTAGGGGCAAACCCAGTGGACGAAATACCTGCCAAATTATTGGTGGCCTTTCCTCAATTTCGGGTTGCTGGTGTGGCCAAAACTACAGAGTGGTACCGGGACAGGTTAGGGTTCACCCTAGGTGAGTATTTCCTTGATCCCCCCGTTTTTGCCCATATTTGGAGAGACAATGTCGTCCTTCAAATTGGCCTCGCCCACAATCTCGATGCCATCACCAGATCCGCCACGGGACTTGGCTGTAATGGATATTTTTGGACCGACAATGTCAACGCCTTGGCAAACGAATTTATTCGTCGTAATGTGATTCCAACCGAAGGACCTGTCGATCGAAAATATGCTTGTCGCGAAATTATTTTGGATGATTGCAACGGCCTAAAGCTTTGTTTCGCACAAAGGATCTGATCGGGCCGCCTTTTCGGCCATCGCCAAACAACCGTTTCAAGGGCAAAGCCTAGAAAAGGGGGCATTGTGAAATAACCTTACTTTTCTCGAAAAACCCACACCGGATGCCGTTCGTCCTTGCCTTCCACCATGCCTTTGACCGAGCGATAAAGTAAATGAAGGGACGGCACATCATTGGGAAATTCGGCTCGGTAATTGCCAAGCATTCTAGTGCTTAAACCGAAATCCCCTTTCTCGAACAGGTAGAGCGCTTTTTCGTAATCCGCTTTTGGCCGGGGCCAAGGGGATTGACCCGGCGGGAACAACTCATGAAGGGTGACTGGGTTTTCAAAATTGTTGGGGAGTACGGAGGACAAACGACGAGTGAGGAGGTTTGCCGGCAACAGTTTTTCAGTTGAGTCGGCAATTAAGATTCGTGTTCCCACCCGTTTGTTAAGTCCTTGGATGCGGGAACAAAGATTGACGGTTGATCCAAGGGCCCCATATTTGAATTTGTGCTGTGATCCGATGTTTCCCACCTGGGCCATTCCGCTGTTAATGCCAATGGAAAGGTCCATACGCTCTCCAAGAACGCCTTCCCAACGGGGGCCGAGCTCGGAAAGACAGCTAACCATTTCAATGGCGGTAAGGCAGGCGCGTTCCGCATGATCAGTCTGTATTTCCGGGGCGCCCCAAATCGCCAATATGGCATCCCCAATATAGTCAACAAGTGCCCCGCCTCTGTTAAGTATAAATTCGGACAGAACATTAAGGGTGTCCTGAATCCACTTAATTGTCACAGACGGGTCAAGCCGTTCACTTAACCTTGTGAAGTCTTTGATGTCCACAAAAAGGGCCGTGATTTCCGCTTGGCGCCCTATGTCCCAATCTGGAATTTTAGCGAGCTGAGTGGCAAGTTGTGGGGTAAAGAATTGTTCAAACCGTACTTTGGCTTGAACAGCCTGCTTTTCCTGATCCAAACGGGCGATACCGGCAGCAACCCCTTTGGCCAATAGCTCAATGAGGCGACCTTCAATGTCCCCAAGGGAATTACGAGGACCGTCGATTTTGGTTTGGGTCAGTATATTGTTGCGGTTTAGCCTAGTTCCATAAACAACCCCTATAACTTGATCCTGACTACTAAGAATTGGGGCGACAATCACCGATTCGACATCCTTCAAACTTTTGCTTATTTGGGAATCGAAATGGACGGCTTGCCAAAAAACCCGCTTTTCCTCAACAATAATATTAAGAATCCGTTGACTGGGTGGAATGATATCCGTCGAGGTATCCGGGGCCGTGTGGCTGGCCCGAACCGTCCAAGAAGAACCATCAAAAAGGTATAGGACCGCCTGGTCAAGTTCCACCATGCCAACAGCGGCTTGAACTGCCTGAATAAAAAAGAGGTCGGAATCGGCAGCAGATTGAAGGACTTCCATGAGGGTGCCTAGCCAACTTAAGATATCACCCCGGTCGACTGTATCGTGGGTTATTTTGCGGAAACTGGACAGGTTTACATTAAACGACGAATTTATGGTCTGATTGCTCTGCGGTGGAAGCGTTTTGGATATGGTGCTCATCAACTCGCTGCCCGAGGCACTAAGAATGATGCGCCTTTTTCCTTGCTTTTCAAAGGTTATTGAAGTGGGCAATTCGGAATGAAAGGTGGACTTGGGAGCAAGGGTGGCCTTGTCAAGGATTTGTACCGCCCGATTGGGGTTGATGTTGGTTATGGCGACCAAGCCATTCAGCAGAGGTTCGAGAAGAAGGTGACTTCGACCGACGGTGGTTTCGTTGAGGTTGGCAATGGTGATCTTGGGAGGGACTTGGTTCCGCTGAAGGGTATAAAGCCCGGCTTCAACCGAATCTTGGCGGCCCAAAATCACGGGCAAGGAAACATCCAATGACTTGACCAGTTCTTTGTCTTCAAAAATTTTGATGTTTACAATGTCATTCATTCCAAGGGCCTTAATATTGGACCGTCATCTGTAGAAATCCAGAAACAAGGGCCGGGGCGGTTGTTCCAAAATTATTGTACAGGTCTTTGAACCCATCTCCCGGGATAAGAGCGTTTACCCCAGTGGCGATCTGAATATTATTGCTTAATGTGGGCCGATATTCGAAACCAACACTTAGGTCCGTGCCAATCTG
>SIAL01000022.1 GCA_009691815.1 Gemmataceae bacterium
TGCCCCTCCCGGACGGGCTTGGGGAGTTGGAGGCTCAGGGGATGGGGAATTGCATTCTACCACGATAAAGCCTATCCCGGTTATACCGAGTCCATGTCGTTGAGGAGGTCATCGGGTTCGTTAGGCAGGGTTTCCCGGATGTCCTCCAAGGCGGTTAGGATTTCCCCAAACCGTTCCGGTCGTCCCGAAGCTTGATAACTCATGCAATTGTTGATTAATTGAGCTAGTTTCTCTGGGATGGCAGGGTTGATCTCGGCAACAGGCTTGAGCTGATGTTGCCAATTTTTCGCATCAAGGACACCACTTGAGTCCACATTTCCCATGACGGTTGGGGGCAGTTTCCAAGAGAACATTCGGTACATTGTGGCACCAAAATTGAAAATATCAGTGCGTTCATTTACTATTTTTTGTTTGACAGTTTCCGGGGCAATGTATTCCGGAGTTCCTTGGATCCTGCCTTTGGCCTGGCCTTTGATGTGGGCAAGGCCAAAATCAATCACCTTTAATACGCCGCCCGGGGCCAAAAGAATATTGTTGGGTTTGAGGTCGCCATGAAAGATCTCCCGACGATGCATGTGTACCATGGCCGAGGCAACTTTTTGGAAGATTTCGACGGTCCGAGGGATGTTGAGACCTTTCACATGGTCTAATGTTTTGCCCAAACCATATTCCAAAAGCAGATGCAATTTCGTAACCCGGAACAACCAATTTTTGGAATACTCAAGGGCCAGACCCTTGATAATATTGGCATGATCGAGTTTTTGCAGGACATCCCATTCGTGCTCGACCTGCTCCTTAAATTTGTAATCCTCCTCGGGATCGTCGATAGAAACCACCTTCAGGGCATAGGCTTTTTGGTCCAAATCGCGTCGGATGTGGAAGATGGTACTGTGGGCCCCGGTACCCAAAGGGCCAAGGATTTTGAAACTGCCTATTTTCATGTACCCATTCCTTTCTATCTTCTTATGAAGGAGCAAAGATCCAACCCAACCCAATTTGGTGCTCCCGGTTCGGGCATCCCCTGCCAGAATTTCCTGAATAAAACAGCCTTTGGAGGCCAGCAATGAATCGACTCCGCGCTTTGAACTTGGTCGTTTTGCCCTTGATAATTGGGGCTTTACTTACTGGAACGGTTGGGTTGGCTTGGGCGGATGCCATATGGTCCGGCCATACGGCGTTGGTTCACAACCTTGCCTTGTCGCCCGATGGCAAAACCCTTGCCTCGGCTGGCTTTGACCAAACGATAAGACTTTGGGATGTTACCACCGGCAAAACAACCGCCGAACTCAAGGGCCATACCGGGCCGGTTTATGGCGTATCCTTTACCCCCGACGGCAAAACCTTGGCAAGCGTTTCCACGGATCAGTCCATCCGATTATGGAATGTCAAGGATGCCAAAGAGCTGAAAGAAATCAAAGGACACACCGGAATAGTGGATGGGGTCGTCGTGGCACCAGATGGTAAAACCCTTATGACCGCCTCATCGGACAAGTCTGCCCGACTTTGGAGTATTGAACAGGCCAAGGAAACCAAAAACTTGGGTAGCCTTACCGGGGCGGCTTTTTGCGCGACCATTTCGCCGGATGGCAAAATCGCCGCCGCTGCCGGAGCGGAAGGCCAAATCAAGGTTTGGGAAAACCCGACCGGCAAAGAACTCAAAGCCTTCAAAGGAAGTACCATTGGCGGGACGACCGGGATCCTTTTCCTCCCGGACAACAAAACCTTGGTCTCAATTGGCCATGACCGTAAAATTCGCACATGGGAAGCGGCAACCGGAAAGGCGATTTTGGACTTGGGTCCAACGGATGATGACTTGTATGGCCTCTGTTTATTGCCGGATGGCAAGCGAATCGCCGTGAGCGGTTATGGTGGCAACATTGCCATTTGGAACCTAGAAACCAAACAAAAACAATTCTCAAAAAAGCTCCCCCATTTTGGAGCCTATTGCATTCAGATCTCTAAAGATGGAAAACGACTCTATGTCGGGATGGACAACCACCAAATTCAGGTCGTTGACCTACCCCAATAACGAATCCTTTTGACTTATTGGGTAGCCGCATTATTGGCATTGGGAGTTTCAACGGCCGGGATAGCTTTTGCTGGCGCTATCACCGGGGCCGTCGAGGGTAAAAGTGGGTCGGCATTTGTTGCCGTTTTGGTCTGTTTACAAGAGGCCACCACCAATAGCATCAAACCCAATCCACCAGCCCGCAATGCCAAAGTTGAGAAACGCATTAAAAGGCTCCATTTCAAAAGAGAAATCCAACCAAATTTATCCCATCAGGGAACTTTGGCTTGAATAATTTTCCAAAAAGGCGTGACCCCGTTGGTTTCTAGGCCCCTTCAATCCCAACGATCGACATCAATTCCCAAGCTCTGCTTCCAATCCGAGTTTTTCCGTCGCTTCCCAAGCGTGGTAGGAAATCCCCTCGTCGTTGCTATCCATGAGTTGGTCCAAATCGGGCCAAAGCAGGCTGATACCCTCATTGCCAACCGTTTGAATTCCCAAATGGACCTTGGATTGATCCTCGGAATAAAGGAGCGAACGAAAGGAATTGAGTGACTTGCGTTCCCCTAAACGGGCAAGGGCCGCCTTGGCAAACCAACGGACCTCGGCTGGTTTTTTTGCGGCTGCCCCAAGTCGCAAGGCTCTCAAAACAGCCGGCCTATCAATCGGTTCCCACCAACCCAAGTTTCGCAAAGCGCTACTTCTCAACTTTGGGTCTTTGGATTTTGCACACAGAAGCAGAACCTTTTCGGCAGGGTGCCCTGGAAACCGCCTTAAAAGGTCAAGAGCTTTACAAAAAACCACTCTATGCATATCCTCCACATTGCTTTTGGAAGATTTTGACCCAACCACCGAATGAAGGAATTCAATCAATTGGGGAAACCAACTCCGGTTTTTCGTCATGCAAAGAATGGGAAAAATCAGGTCCGAGTCGGTGAGAAAAGGTTTTTCGTTTAAGAGGCTCACCAAACCCAATTCCGTATCCCATCTAAGTCGAACCAAGGCGTTCAATGCCGTCCGCCGCTTAAACGGTATTTTGCCTTGGGCATCGCGGATCAGGCTCTTCATTGCCTCTGTTCGATGCTCCCCTAGGCATTCTTCCAAGCTTTCTATCTTGGCCAATTGCCAACCTAGCTGCACCACTTGATCTTCGTCTTCCATTTGGCGCCGTAAAAGTTCACCCCGCTTGGTGACTCGAAACGCCTCTGCCAGACAAAGGAGATAATCAGGTTCATACCGATTGGAAAGGTTGGACCAAAGAGTTTCAAGCAGATCCCCAAGTTGCGATTCCGAAACAAGGCGCGCGTTGACTCCAAGGCGAAACCCTTCGATGGCGGCCAAGAGCACACTCCAAATGGGCATTGGCAAGGGGTTTTTGGTCCCGGAGTTCTGTTTAACAGGAAAGTGTTTTCCAATTCCCGGGAAACCAATCATTTCCGTGGCACAATAGATGGCAAGTGGGTTTTCCTTGCCCAACCCAACGACTTGGGTCAAAAGTTCTTCAATGCCCTCGGCGTGGTGGAGGGATTTTAAGGCTCGAATCAAATCGAAAAGGATCCAACCCTGCTCAAGTGGGTCGCGCCCAAGCCTGCTATGAAGAATACAAACCAAAGTTTCCGCGGCGGAATCAGTAGCAATGAGTGCCAAAGCTTCCGTGTGAAAAATAAAGCCTAAGTCCGTTTTGACCGCCTGGGCAATATTTTCAGGGGATTCGTTGCTTAGCTGATTTCGAAGCTTTGTTTGCATCGATTCCAGTTGGATCGGATCCAGTTGCTCCCCCTGGAAAATATCAAAATGCTGTTGGCTAAGGGGAGTTACCTTGTGTTCGGATGGTTTGCCAGGCTTCTTGGTTCGAAGAAACCACAGGGCAGCCAAAAACATAACAGTTGCCGAAATTGCCCCCAGCCAAAACATGAAATGGACTCTCCCAAAAGAAGGGGTTTCTCGAGCATTAGGGGTTTGGAATCACCGACGAATCTGACCATCCCCTTGGACAATATACTTCGTGGAGGTCATTTCCATAAGGCCGCATGGTCCACGGGCGTGAAATTTGTCTGTCGAGATACCAATCTCCGCCCCCAACCCAAGTTCAAAACCGTCATTAAATCGAGTGCTGGCATTCACCATCACCGCGGCGGAATCCACGACTCGGGTGAATTCATTAGCCATTTCCAATGAAGTGGTTACGATAGCCTCGGTGTGGCCGGACCCATATTTTTGGATGTGGGCAATTGCCTCGTCAAGGCCGTTTACCAGACGAACGGATATTACAAGGTCGTTATATTCCGTGAAAAAATCCAATTCGGTGGCCCGGACAGCTTTTGGCCAAATCGCCATCGTTTCTTCGCAGCCTCTAATTTCGACCCCCCTCTTTTCCAATTCCTCCAAAAGGAGCGGGACAATGCTATGAGAGAGGGCTTTGTCGATCAAAAGGCTTTCCGCCGCATTGCATGTTCCCGGCCGTTGGCATTTGGAGTTCACAACAATTTCTAACGCCATTTGCGCATCCGCCGAAGCTTCGACATAGACATGACAATTGCCGGTAAAGTGCTTGATTACGGGCATTTTTGCGCCCTTTACTACCCGTTCGATCAGGGCCTTTCCCCCTCGGGGAATCACAAGGTCAATGTGGGCCGAATCCGCCAACAACAGATCAACCAGTTCCCGTGGGCGAGGGGGAACAAGTATTACCGCATCTTGGATTAACCCAACCGCTTCCAAAGCCTTCTGGGCCACCGATGTTAAAACCTTATTGGATTCAAAAGATTCCGATCCACCTCGCAAAAGGACGGCATTTCCGCTTTTAACACACAAAGCTATCGCATCCACCGTAACATTGGGGCGAGATTCATAGATAAAAAACACAACACCCAAGGGAACACCGACTTTGTTGACAACAAGGCCATTGGGCATGGTGCGCGTTTCCCGGATTCCGCCAATGGGATCAGGAAGGTGGGTCACTTGAATCAGGCCTTCAACGATTTGATTGATCCGTTCCGCGTTAAGTGTTAATCGGTCGAGAAAGGCCCCGGTAATGCCATTGGAAACGGCAATACTGGTATCCTTTGCATTTGCCTCAAGGATCAAAGGAGCGGCTTGCCGAATCCGTTCGCCAAAGTTCTTAAGGAATCGATTTTTTAATTCCGTTGAGGCAAGCGCTAACTCGCGAGAGGCTGCCTTTGACCTTGGGCCATAACTATTAGGGTCGCTTGAAACGGAGGTAGGATTTGAATTTGCCATAGCCAATCAGGGTTTTATTGGTGTTGAAAGGGGCTTTGTCCCGGTTTCGGAAATTAGCTCGATCCCAACCTTTTTGACTTCCTCTTGGACGAGTTGGAATTCCGGTGGGGGAAGGATCAAAATGGGTTCGGTGGTCAAGCCGGAAAGAAATCGGGCCTTGGTCAAATCCACAAAAGCGTAGACAACCGGGGGTTGGTCCTGAATGGGTCCGCGGACCCGAACGGAAACCTTGGCATCCCGATCATTTATAAATCGTGGTTTTAGCCCCAAATTGGGGGAGCAGAGGAATGCAACCGAAACATCGGTGATTTCATAGGTTTTTTGGGGTCTAGCTGGTTGGCGGATACCAACAAATGGCGGTGTTGAAACCACCTGTTTTCCATCAATTTCTTGGGCGATTGGAACGCGTGAAGGAAACCGAAGGGGCGAACCGGGTCGGGAATCTACGGGCGCCGCTTGGGTGGGAATGAATATTGCGTTTTGAAGAACCTCTTTGGGGCCTCGAACCGTTACCGAAGGGGGGTCTAGAACCAAGTCCGGGGGAGCGGTTCCCAAATCTGTGACAAGTCGGACCGGAAGTTCCCTTTCCACAATTCGGGTTACCAGAAACGAGATACGATTGCTTCGTTCGTCCAAAGTGACCGAAACCCCAAGGGGCAATACCGGAAGCGAATCGGCTTCGACGGTCAACTGTTCTTCCCAAGAGTTTTCTAAAAGCCGTTCTGGAGGGATAGAGATTCCCATTTTAATACGAAAGTCATCTCTTTTTAATCGCAATTCCACCTCGCGCATTAGCCTTGGCGAGCCATGAAAGCTGACTTCAACATGCGGTTTGGACCGGAGGTTAATGATAAAGTCTCCTTCCCTCTCCTTGGGAATCGAAATCTCAAGGGGGATGGAAACTCTTGCCAAGGTATCGATGTCCCGGTTACGCGTTTGTAACCAAATCATCGAGGCAAGTCCCAGAGCCAACATGGCGGAAATGAATCGATCAACCATCGGCTTTCCTCCGACCTGTTTGAACCCCAGGGGCCAAATCGGACATATTGAGATACTTGGTCGGGGCGTCTTTCTTTGGAATGATTTCGGCTTTCAGGAAGAAACCCGGCCTACCCTTGATGGCTTCGGCAATGGTTCTGGCAAGATTGTCCCGCGCCACAGCTTTGAGGAACCCCGATTGGGCCAGCGAAATTTTCCCTGTTTCCTCGCTTACAACCAGAATAAGCGCATCGGTTTCATCGCTGAAACTGAGGGCCGCCCTGTGGCGCATTCCCAAATGGGCCTGATTGTCATCTGGGGGTGGACCGAGCGGCAGTTGGCAACCCGCGGCAAGAATGCTTCCCGAACGAACGATTACCGCCCCATCATGGAGGGGACTTTGTTTGCTGAAAATCGATCGCAACAAGGGGGCGCTAAGGTCGGAGTTGATTCTAACCCCCGTCTCCACAAAAGCGTCCAATCCGTTTTCCCGTTCAATCGCAATGAGAGCACCGAGGCCATGGCGGGAAATGGCCTCCAGAGCATCCGCCAAAGGGTCCGCAACCGGATGCTCCTTGTCGTGTTGGAACCACTGAAGAAGAGGGTAACGGCCAATGACCAAAAGCCCGCGCCTTAGCTCGGGTTGAAAGACGATAACCAAACCAATTAGCCCTGTTGCCAAGACATAATCAAGGATTTTGGCAAGGACGGTCAACTCGAAACGGATTACCAAGAATTGGGCGCCCAAGAAAAGCAAGGCAAAGATCAGGCCAACGCCACGAACCAAGGCTGCACCGCGGGTGCTACCCAAAACGCGCAAGAGAAAGTAAAGCGCGAGGGCGAGCAGGCCAATTTCCGATAGATCTCGAATATCCAATCCCACGCCGTCTTCCCCCCTGTTGGTAACCCTTAATCTGGTAACCCTTAATAGGGGTATTCTATGCTGAGAGGCCTTGCCAGACACGAACCAAATCCCAAGTGGCCGCCACATCGTGGACGCGCAGAATCAGGCCGTTGGTTTGGGAACCAGGAATGGACAAAGCAAAGGCGTGAACGGCGAGCGATCCCGCCAACCTTTCTTTGGGGGGGCGCCCGGTAAGTTGCCCTATTAAACTTTTTCGAGACACCCCAAGGAGGACGGGGAAACCCAAATTCGCCAATTGGGGCAACCCATGAATCAGGGCAATATTGTGCTCTTGTGTTTTGCCAAAACCAATGCCCGGATCAAGGAGGATGTTTTGAGCGGGCAACCCATCCGCGATTAATTGACTGGCTTGGGTCCGCAAAAAACCACTTACATCTTGGAGAACATCCGAATAAATTGGCGCCTGCTGCATATCTCTGGGTAGGCCCTTCATGTGCATGATGGCCACCCCGGCCCCCTCCCGCACAGCGACTTGGCGCAATAGGTGATTTGTCATCCCCTGAATATCGTTGATAATGTCCGCCCCCGCCTCCAGGGCTTTTGAAGCAACCTCTGGTTTTACCGTGTCGATGGAAATCGGAATTTGTGAAAACGAACGAATGAGCTGGATGGAGGGAATCACTCGGCGCAATTCTTCCGCCACATCCACCGAAGCTGCCCCTGGTCGGCTGGATTCTCCGCCAATGTCTAAGATGCTGGCGCCATTTTCAATCATTTGCCTTGCTGAGGCCGCTAACCGCCTTGGTTCGAAGTGAATTTCGCCATCGCTGAAACTGTCAGGTGTGACATTTAAGATTCCCATTACCTTGGCTTCCGGTCCAAGGGAAATCGACCTTCCTCGAAAATGAAATTCTCTTGTCATCCGGGTATCCTACCTTTCCCGGCGGGTGAGTGTCACCACGGATTTTCCATCATGCCCACGATTTGCGAGGCGAGTTTTTCACAGGCTTTTAGTTGGGAAGAGTTGAGCGATTGGCCCAATTCGGGAATAAATGTCCATGTTGAAGTGACCAATAAGGGCTGATCCGGGGTTATGCCGACAGGCACTGGGTCCAAAGCCTCCGGCAAGGAAGCCACTTTTTTCTTGGGTTGGCTCAATAATTCTCCGGTTCGCAAATCTCTCCAATAGATTTCCACCGAAACCGTGGTTTCCGCTTCACGAACCTCGTTAAGTTGGTTTCTGTTGATGATGTTCTTTCCTGAATTGACAATGGCGCCATCCAGTTCGGTATCCGCGGGCTGGCCACCCGCCACAACCTTATAGGGAGTTTTGGCTTCAATCTCTTTGATGACGGCCCGTGTTAGGTCATCTTCGAGCCCAATTCGATAGGTTCGATTCTTGAATATAGGTACACGAACCGTTCGAATATGGTTGGTGTGGACTGGACCAACCTGATAGCCAAAGAGCTTTAGGTTGTTGTCCGTCGCGCACCCTGTGAGGAATCCAGCCATGGCAAATACGGCCATCCGGCGATTCGGTTTTACAGAAGGAATGTTGTTCATAGTTGGCGTCCTTTGGCTAGGGAACATATTGAGAACTTCCCGAAGGACTGGCGGAAGGAGGCGACATGCCCGCGGGCAAGGGCCTTCCGCCCGGTGCTCGCTCGGATGGATTCATCCCCGGAAGTCCGAAGGAGGGTAGGTTTTGGGGCCACAGCTTCTCGAATGGGGAGAGCTTTTCTTCGAGCTCTCCCTTTTGTTCGTGCTTCTTGCGAAGGTGCGCGATTCGGTCAGTGGCACGATCCGCATAGCCGGTTTCCGGATAACGGCGTTTGATCATTTCAAAATAAAAGAAGGCCGAACCGGGATGGCCGGTGCGTTCGTAAAACTCCGCGATCTTGAAATCTTTGTCGGCTTGTTGGTGGGTGATTCCGACAATTTGCCTATCCAGAAACTCGCGGCGTTTGTTGGCAAGCTCCGGGTAATTCTGCATGGCGGAGTGGACAAGATTTCGCGCCTCGGCCACCTTGCGGCCGTCGTAGTCGGATCCCCCCGTACTTAGGTGTTTGGAAATGATGGCCAATTCTACGGCTTGGGCCGCAAGTTCGCTATTGGGATGTCGTTCATGAATTTGAGAGAAATAATGATCCGCCTCTTTGTAGTCAGTGTGAAAAAACTTGATGCTTCCCGCCAAGAAAAGGGCACGATCCGCCAAGGGGCCGTTGATGTCGTTCCAGCGCACTTGCTCGAGTTTTTCGATAGCCCGCCCTTCCCTGTCCATAAAGGGTTTCGTTCGTTCGAAGGACACGAACCTCGGCACCACAAAAAACCGGCTTCCATCGCGAAATTCCCGGGTCTCTTTCATCTCTTCGCGGGAGTCGTCCAGCCAATAGTTGGCAATATCAAACATGTGTTGAATGGCGGCATCCTTATACGGGGTGCGGTCAAATTTCTTGAGCAAGTCGACATAGGTGTCGGCGGCTTTAGGGTAATACCCTTGCAGCCTTAAGCACTCCGCCTCCATGAACCGGGCTTCTTCAAGCAATGGCTGGGCGTTTTTCTTGTTTTCAAAGAGTCGATGAAATACCCGTTCGGCGGTGGCATAATTGCCTTGGCGGAAAAGTTCTTTGGCGCCGGCAAGTTTACCTTCGGCCGAATAGGGTTCCACGGGAACCTCATCCATAACCTCCTCACCTCGAAACACCACCGTCTCCATAGGCGGCAAGGGTGTTTTGGGCATGCCAATTAAGGGAAGATTATCGATGAAATTGCGGGTTTTGTCCGCTTCAAAATGATGGCATCCCATGACAAGCCCGGATAAAACAAAGCACCCCAAAAACGCTTTGGCGGCGACTTTGGCAGGATGGGTTTGTCGATACGCCATGAGGACTCAACCCCCAAGAAATCCAATCAATTTGGGTCGCCTGCCCCTGAGCCATGTCAGGTAGTGATTAAGCAGGGCCCGAAGTTCCTGGCGGATTTTTTCCGCAACCACTTCGGCACACTGCTCCCTATTTCCTAGGCGGCCAGCCGCGTCAAGGGCATCTGGGGAAATCGGATGGGATGACGGGAAAAACGAATCCAACCTGGATTTTGAAATTGCAGCGGTTTTGGTCAAATGGGGCGAATGAGTGACTTGCGTGCCATAGCATTCCTCGCAAAAGATGGCTCCGGCATCCGCATGGAAGGTCCATTTTGCCGTTTTCGGGGTGGGAACCCGATTGCAAGCATGGCAATGTTGAAAATTGGGCAAATAGCCCGTTTGGGATAAATAGAAGAATTCAAATTGAATCAAAACCCAGCTGGCTTCCGGACTCAGTCGGCCCTGAATTCGTGTTTCTGGGGCTTCCTTTGAAAACCACCCCAAAGTTTCATGGACTCCTTCAAAAAGGTCAGGATGAGGATCCAAATCCTCTGTGCCTTCGGCAAGGAGTTCGGCAACATGATAGGCGGCGTAAAGGTTTGGCAAGTGGTTTCGAAGGCCCCTGTAGGCATCCACCACCCGTGATTCCGTAATAAGGTCAAGCGAATTCCCCCCTTTGTGTATGACTTGAAATCGACAAAGGTTCAAAAGATCGAGGGCATTTTCAAAGGGCGACTTTAAGCGCCTAGCCCCTTTCGCCAGGGCACGAACTTTGCCTTTTTCCCGAGTCCAGAGGGTGACAATGCGACTGGTTTCGCTGTAGTCAATGCCTTTGAGGACCCAACCTTCCATGGCAAGCAACGGCATTTTTATTCCCCCTCCTTGATTTGGGGAAATCCCACATTTTGGATTTTCAATTGGGTCAAACGGATTCCTTGGCGATTTCGGCTAAACAGTCCTCTGCCGCCGCCACCGTGGCGTCGATAAGTGCCTCGTCGTGAAGGATAGAAGTGAAGGCGGCTTCAAATTGACTGCAAGGGAGGTAATAGCCTCGGTCCATCATGCCCCAGAAAAAACGGCCAAATCTGGCGGTATCGCAGGTCTTTGCGGAAGCATAGTCGGTCACCTCGCTGTCCGTAAAAAACAGTGTCCACATACTGCCAATTCGGTTCAGTTTATGGGGCAAATTCACTCGGGTGGCCGCTTTGTGTAACCCATCCACAAGTCGTTTGGCCAATTGATCGAGCATGGGATAGGGATTGGTTTTTTTCAACTCTTTTAGGGTTGCGATTCCCGCCGCCATCGCCACGGGGTTGCCGGAAAGGGTCCCGGCCTGAAAAACCGGCCCCGCCGGCATCACCCGGTTCATGATTTCACGCCTGCCCCCATAAGCCCCCACAGGCATCCCGCCACCAATGATTTTCCCAAGGACGGTCAAATCAGGTTCGTCACCAAAAAGTTCCTGAACGCCCCCGAATGCTAGGCGAAATCCTGTCATAACCTCGTCATAGATAAGAAGAGAACCATGATTCCTAGTCAATTCTCGAAGGGCCTTTCTGAACTCCTCGGTCGGTAGAACCAGACCCATGTTCCCCGCAACCGGCTCCAGAATGACACCGGCAAGTGAATCCCCATGGGTTCGGAAAGCTTCCCGGAGGGCTTGGCAGTCGTTGTAGTTAAGAACAATCGTATCCTTCGTGGTCCCCGCTGGAATTCCCGGGCTGGACGGGACACCCAAGGTCGTTGCCGCCGAACCCGCGGCAACAAGGAGGCTGTCCACATGACCATGGTAGCAACCGCTAAATTTGATGATCTTATCTCGACCGGTGTGCCCACGGGCCAAACGAATGGCACTCATTGAGGCTTCGGTCCCGGAGTTGACAAACCGAACCATTTCAACGGTAGGCACCGCCTCAATGACCAGCGATGCCAGTTCCGATTCCGCCTCACTTGGGGCTCCGTAACTAAAGCCTCGATCCAAGGCTTGGCGCACTGCATCCATTACCTTGGGATGTTGATGGCCCAAGATCATAGGGCCCCATGACCCGATGAAATCAAGGTATCGGTTGCCATCGAGGTCAAAAAGCCACGGGCCCTTGGCGTTGGCTATAAAAAGGGGCTCGCCACCCACGCCACCAAATGCCCGGGCTGGGCTATTTACCCCACCCGGAATGAGGTTTTTTGCGTTTTGAAAGGCGTCATGGCTTAGTGGGCGGCGGATTTTGGAAACGGACATTAGTTTTCTCAATTCAATGAAACAGTTTGGTCAGGATCATTGGAAGTTCAAGCGTTTTACCACCAATTCGGCTTTTTCCAGAAGGTCCATTTCAACACGGGCCTCGGGAAAATTGCGGTACACCTCAACAATAGGAATACAAAGCCTCATCTGATTAGGCGATGCGGTAGGCGAAAGGGCCGTTTCCACCGAAACGGAAATTTTTTGATTGCGTGCTTTGGCCAAAGCATCGGAGGTTCCCTCTGGTTTGGGTTTGGCCAAAGCCTTGCTGGCCAATATCCACAACCCCAACATATCCTCCTCGGGTTTAGCCGGGTCGGGCAATCGGCCCTGATATGGGTAGATCCCGATTTGGTCCCGTAGTTTAGTATATTTTAGCCACGCGCCCGGTTCATCCCCCAATGCTTGAAGTCGAAAAGCGTCATAGGCCAATAGCCAGTTCCCTTCTAACACAGGTGGGGTTTTCCCAAGGAAAACCGAAGAATACATCTCTTCGTGCTTTTTTCTCAGGGTTTCTTGTGCTTCAATCATGGCGATGTGGGCGGCCGCGATATCCCGCCAAGGCCCCCCCTCTTTTTGGGCTAAAGCGCGCCATTGGGGCAACGCGATTTCGGGCTCACCTTCCGCCTCTTTTTTTACGGCCGCAAATGCGGTTTCCTCTTCCGGGTTGGCGGGTACCATTTGGAATTTTTTATCCAGCCGACGCAGGTACCTTTCAAGGCGCTCTTCCCCTTCGGCCCGACGAATTCGTTTTTTTAATGCGGCCATTTTCTCGGAAAGAGGGTCGGAATAGCCGGAATAATAGCGAGTCCAGGTGGCAATGGGCCCTTCGGAAGCCGCATTGATGGACTCGGACGACCCTTCATTGACAAGCAGTGTGGCTTTTTCCAGCAACGATTCGGGCGATGGTGGCTTCAAAAAGACCATCCAAAAAGTCATCCCGAGAACGCCAACAAATAAGGCCCCAGCCAAGGAAACAAACCACCCTTTTTGGTGAAGAGGTGGACCCGTTGGGGGTTTGGCTGCCTTTCCCTTATTTCGAACCAGTCGAGCCAGTTCTTTTTCTTGGGAAGTGGCCTTTTTCATTTTCTTGGCGGAACTGGAGGCTTCTAGCGCCATGCTATGGTTTGAGGTGACTTTTTCGCGAATGCGTTGAAGGGCATCCGCGACGGCCGAAGCATCACGGGGCCGTAGTTCGCGTTTTTTTTCCAAGAGCTGAATAACAAGCGAGTCGAGCCAAACCGGGATTTCAGGGACAAGCCTTGAGGGCCTTGGCGCTTTGGATTCGAGGTGATGACGAAACATTTCCACGGAGTTTTCCGATCGGAATGGTTTTTGACCTGTTATCCATTCATAGAAAACAATTCCCATAGAGTACAAGTCGGATCGGTTGTCAATGTCCTTTTGGGCACGGCACTGTTCCGGGGACATATAAGCCGCCGTTCCCACAGCGCAATGAGCGCTTGTTAACTGGGTTCCTTCCAAGTCCTTGGCAATCCCAAAATCGGCCAATTTGAGAACATTGTCATTGCCTAGAATCAGGTTGGCCGGCTTTAGGTCCCGATGAATGATTCCCCGCTCATGAGCGTGCTGCAGGGCAAGGGACAAAGGGATTCCAAAGTCGATGACTTCCTGCCACGAAAGTTTTTCGCGCCTTGCCAAGATTTTGTCCATCGACTCTCCGCTTAGGAGTTCCATGGCGTAATAGGGGGTGCCACCGGTCCGGCCATGGCCATAAATTTGAACGATGTTGGGATGGTTTAGTTGTTTCAGGATTTGGGCTTCCCGTTCAAACCGGGCTAAACCCTGGGGATTGGAAACCACTAGATGGGGGGCAATCAGTTTAAGGGCCACTTTGGCGCCATTTTTGGTGTACTCCGCCAAATACACAACACCCATGGCCCCCTGACCAAGTGGGCTAAGGATTTTAAATGGGCCGAACATTTGGCCAGGTTGCATCGAGAAAATCCTATTGATTTAAGAGTTTGATCGGGTTTTCAGGCATTTTTGATCCAAGGGGCGGCTTCAAGGGCGTGATAGGTGATGAGAATGTCGGCCCCGGCACGATGAATGGAACCAAGCGTTTCTAGGATGGCCCGTTTTTCGTCTATCCATCCGTTTTGAGCAGCGGCTTTGAGCATCGCATATTCGCCGGAGACATTGTAGGCCGCCACGGGAACGGTTGATGCGTTTTTCACTTCGCGAATGATGTCAAGGTAGGCCAAGGCAGGTTTGACCATGACAAAATCCGCGCCTTGAGCGATGTCTTGGGCCACTTCGGTGAGAGCTTCCAATCGGTTCGCCGGATCCATTTGATAACTGGTGCGGTCGCCAAATTGGGGGGGGGATTCCGCCGCATCCCGGAAAGGGCCATAAAACGCGGAAGCATATTTTGCGGAATAAGAAAGGATGGGAATGTGTTCGAGTCCCGCGAGGTCGAGGCCCGATCGTATGCCCGTTACCATCCCGTCGAGCATACCGCTTGGCGCCACGATGTCGGCCCCGGCCTGGGCATGGACCACACACTGTTTCGCCAAATTGGAAAGTGTTTTGTCATTATCAAGGATGACCCGTCCCCCCTCATTTTGGATAATTCCGCAATGACCATGGGAAGTGTATTCGCAAAAACACTCATCCGTAATCAGAAGTATTTCTGACCCAAAGGAATGCCGGAGCCGCCTGAGTATTGTGGGGATGACCCCCTCGGTGTCCCAGGCAAAGCTTCCTTCGGCATCTTTGTGGTCAGGTATCCCAAAAAGGAGAAACGAGCGAACCCCGAGTTTAACCGCCTCGGCAACCAATTTTTCGGCATCGGCATATCCGAGTTGAAATTGGCCGGGCATGGACCCAATTTCCTTGCGAAATGTGTCCTTTGGCCGAATGAAAAGGGGATAAACCAATTGGTCCACGGAAAGCCTTGTCTCTCGGGTGAGAGCCAAAAGCCCAGAGGAATTACGCCTTCGTCTGGGTCGAAATGCCGGAAAATTCGCTTGGGTCATCGTCTGCGGCCTCCGCCGTCTATTGGGGTGCATCCAGAGGTTAGGCCTTGGGGTAGGTTGCATCGGACGCTTCAAGGGCCAAGGCAATGTCGCAAGTGTGTCCCTGACGCTTTAAAACGGTTCCCAAAGCGGACAATACCTGGACGACGACATCCCTTCGGGCGTTATAACCCATAAGGCCAATTCGCCATATTTTGCCTCGGAAATCTCCTAGTCCAGCTCCGATTTCAATGCCATAGTCTTCAAGCATTGCATTGCGAACGGGCAGGTCTTCGAGTCCCTTGGGAATCAAAATGGCATTGAGTTGGGGCAGAATGGCATTCGGTTGCGTAGCATATTGGAAACCCAACGCTTCCAAACCCGCCCGAAGGGCAGTGTGGTGAAGCTTGTGCCTTTGCCAACGGGATTGCAGACCTTCTTCGATCACCATCCTAAGTCCCTCGAACAGGGCATAATTCATGGTGATTGGGGCGGTATGATGGTAAAAACGATCCTGGCCCCAATATTTCATGAGTAGGCCAAGGTCCAAATACCAGCTTTGACACAGCGTTTTTCGGTTCCGGATTACTTCGGCAGAGCGTTCAGAAAACGAAACAGGGGAAAGGCCCGGCGGACAACTCAGCCCTTTTTGGGAGCAGCTAAATACGGCATCAATTTCCCAACCATCCACATCCAACTCCACGCACCCTAACGAGGTGACAGCATCCACCACCAAAAGAGCGTCAAACTCGTGACACAGTTTCCCCAAATCCGCCATGGGCTGTAACGCCCCGGTGGAAGTTTCGGCATGAACGATGCCAAGAACTTTGGGACGAACGGATTGCAGGACCTCGCGGATTTGGTTCAGGTCAAACACCTGCCCCCATGGAACAGAAAGGGTGGTTACCTTGGCACCCGCCCTACCCGCAACCTCCACCATCCTTTGGCCAAAGTGTCCCGCCGCACAAATCACCACTTTGTCGCCTGGTTCCAAAAGGTTGACGAGGGTGCATTCCATCCCGGCCATTCCTGTAGCACTAATGGCAAGGCTTAGCGTGTTTTTTGTCTGGAACGCCTGACGCAAAAGGTCTTGCAGGTTGCTCATCAAGCCCACAAAGGCAGGGTCGAGATGACCAAGAAGGGGTGCCGCCATGGCCCGGAGAACTCTCGGGTGGCAGTCACTTGGCCCAGGTCCCAAAAGGAGCCGTCGCGGTGGATCAAAAGAAATAGGAAGGGGCATTATTTTTCTCACTTGCCTGTTATGTTTGCCGGGAATCGGCGAATTCGTTTCAAAATTTCGCTAATCTCCCGAAAAGCCGGGTGATCCGCGGAACGGGTCCATTCCATAAGGATGGATTCCACGGTCAAAATTTCAATCCCCCTGCTTGCCATCCTTTGGAGGGCCAATTGATGGTCACTGGTGGTTCCCGCACCGGTGGCATCGGCCACAACTCCAACCCGAAATCCATGTTGGAGAAGTTCAAAACAGGTTTGTTGGATGCAGATATGCGTTTCGATGCCGCTAACAATTACCCCTCGGCAGGCCCCTTTTTGCAAAGTTCCCCAAAGCCCGGGCGCTCCAAGGGCCGAAAAAACCATCTTGCTGAAAAGCCTAGCCGGATCAGGGTTCAGGCGGGAATCCGTGCCGCCGAGCTTGCTTGGGTTCTGTTCAGTGAAAAGTGTTGGAATGTTTAAAACCTTGGCACCTTCGGCCAAGGCGATGTTCTTAAAAAGGATTTCTTCATGGCGTGCAAGGGCGGAAAGGATTTTCGCCTGAAGGTCAACCATCAACAGTACGCTATCTAGCAACCCAAACAACGAATTTCCTTTGGAAAATACTCCCGGGACCATTCCTTCACGAAATCATTGCG
>SIAL01000023.1 GCA_009691815.1 Gemmataceae bacterium
GAAAAATGGGGACTTGCAGCTGCCAAAGCTGCCGATGCGCTTTGCCTTTCGGGCGATCATTTGGTGGACTGGAACCCTCATAGGATCCGTTCCGAGCCTATCCTCATCCAGCAAACGGATCCGGTCACTTCTCCTGTTCGGTGGATTGCCACCAACCCGGGCCAAAAGCCCGTTCGCCTTGACTGTTCCCTCTCTAAAGGCTTGATCTTTACCAGTCGGGGCCCACAAAAACCGGGAGAAACCCTCGTTTTGGATTCCATTGAACCCTTGGCGATTCCCAAAAGGGCCAAAGGGGTTGACATCCCCTTGATTTGGGAAAACGGTTTCCCATCCCAAGGGGATACCTTTCGGGTTTGGAGATAATTCTACCCGGTTCTTTCGATTTGGACTGGCCCTTTACCGGGTTTTAGCGATTGTTACGGTTATTCTGTTAGCAAAATTTACCCGGTAATGGAGGGGCATTCGGTCCTTGCCTCAGTCGGCCATTCCTGATAAAATAACCGGGTTTGAACTATTTAGGAATGAAACAAAGCTCCTTGCTTTAGGACACTAATTCGATGCTCGACGGGCGACTGTTTTTGAATGGCCGGGACCTCCTTTATTCGGACACCGTGGGCAAAGACGCCTGTGGAATTGGCGGAATTGCCACCAACGATGGAAAACCTTGTCGAGAATTGGTTGACCGAGCCTTGATGGCCTTAAAGGCCATGGAGCACCGGGGCGGAATCTGTGGGGCCATTGGCGATGGGGCCGGCCTGACCGTTCAATTTCCCAAAGCCTTTTTCTTTGAAGAAGCCGTTCGGATTGCCGGAACAAGGCTAAACCTGACCGAGGAGGACACCTTGGCGGTGGGGGTTTTCTTCCTTTCGGAAAGACACCCCGAAACCCTTGACCGATCCCGCAAATTGATCGAAGAAATCCTAACTAGTGATGGATTCGCCGAAATCGTGGGTTGGCGGCCTGTCCCCTTTAATCCGTTGGCCATTCCCAAAGAGGCCCTTGACGGTGCCCCCACCATTGATCATTTAATCCTTCGGATTGCCCCTCGCCGAGTTGGCAAAAATGGGACAATAGCCGAGAAAGAACTTTACAACCGCCGTCTGGCAATTCGCGAAGCGGCTACCCATTCGGACTTTGGAATTTATGTCCCCTCCCTTTCCACCAAGTTGGTTTCCTACAAGGGTCTTTTCACCAGCCATCAATTGGCGGATTTCTATCTCGACCTAGCGCACCCGCGTTTTGAGGTCGGAATCGCCATCTTTCATCGCCGCTATTCCACCAATACCTATCCCAATTGGTCACTCGCTCAACCGTTTCGGTTCGGTTGTCACAACGGTGAAATCAACACCATCAAAACGAACCGTAACGCTGTTTATGCCTATTCGCGAAGCATGGACCCACTGCCCCCCGGCGGCAACATTTTTACGCCGAAGATGTCCGATTCCGCGAGTCTGGACGAGTGGACCGAGCACCTTGTGTTGGAAAAAAACTGGAGTTTGGAAAGGGCAATCCGGCTCACCATTCCCCCCGCTTGGGAAGGCGAACCCGACATCTGGGGCCAAGAAGCTGTTGACCTTTTCACATGGGGCCGCCGAGCTATGGGCAGCCTCTGTGCTTGGGACGGTCCCGCCGGGCTCATCAATACCGACGGAACCATGCTTATCGGCCAAGTGGACCGCATGGGACTACGGCCGGTTCGGTGGTGTGCCGACCAACGGGGTTGGCTCTACATAGCATCCGAATCGGGTGTTTTTGGCATTGAAACAAGCACCATCACCGCCTCGGGCCAACTTCAACCTGGCCAAATGATCCTCCTCGATACTTCCACCGGGGAGCGACTTGATAGCTATCAACTCATGTCCCGCATTTGCGCGGAGGTGCGGGCCGAAACCGAACTCAGCCTTCACGAAACCAACCGCAACCAAATTCTGGTTCCCGAGTCGTTCGACTTTGCCTCCCCCATCGAGGATCAGGTCCATTATGTGATGCAAAAGCGCAACTGGACGGTGGACCACCTCCTACAAGCGCACGGTTGGGAATTTGAACGGGCAATCTTTGTTAAGGACATGTCGAAACTTAAAAAGGAACCCCTCTCTTCAATGGGTTTCGATCGGGTGCTGACGATTTTTTCGTTGCAGCATCAGACCCTGTTCAAATACCTCCAACAAACCTTTGCCGAGGTCACCAATCCGCCAATCGATCCTTACCGGGAAGGCGGGGCAATGTCCTTGGTCAGCTACCTTGGTCGAAGCCCCCTAATCATTCCCAAAGGTGAGGTTTTGCCCTGCAAGCAAATGGAACTATCCACACCGGTCCTCTCGGATGCGGTTGTGGAAGAAATCCGTCGCCAAGAGATACTTGGCTTCAAATCTCTCTCGGCCGTATTCCCGATTGAAGGCGGTGTCGAATCCCTCAAAGAAAGCCTACATAGACTTCGAAGCGAAGCCGAAAGGGCGGTCCACGAGGGATTCAATGTACTTTGCATTTCCGACAAAGAAGCATTCGAAGATGGCATTGTCCCGATCCCCAGCATCTTGGCTTTGGGTGCGGTTCACAGCTATTTGTCCAAGCGAGGCCTTCGGGGTCGTTGTTCCCTGGTTGTCCAAGCGGGCGATGTTCAGGAAGGCCACGACATCGCCTGTCTGGTTGGATTTGGGGCCGATGCGGTTCACCCCTATCTCATGCTAAGGCTTATCCGAAACGGTTTGACCTTTAAGGATGGGGACACCAAACAGGAATGGACCCTCTCCGCCAGAGAGTGCCTTGAAAACCTATTTGCCGCCTTGGAAGACACCTTTAAGAAGATCATTTCCAAAATGGGAATTACCACCGCCGAGGGGTACCGTGGAGCCCTCCTTTTCGAAGCGGTCGGTTTTGGCCAAGAGTTGATGGACTTCTTGGGAGATCTCCCCTCTCGAATTGGCGGAATCGGTCTTAAAGAACTCGTTGAGGACGCAAAGTATCGCCTCGCCCGTACCGAAAACATGCAGGTTTTGGGTCGAAACCGCGACTACCATGCTTTCAACGCGAAAGTTCGCATGGCCCTGCGCAAAGCCGCCATGGCGGGCAGCGAGGCAAACTTGCCCATGAGTAGCGCAGCGGGGGCCAAGCCACCGGAAGCATTATCCAACGAGGGAGGCGAGGCCGCCTACATCTCCGCCCAAGCGCTGGCGAATCCGATCTCGAACGAATACACCGACTTTTCCAAGATGATCAATGATCGTACCCCCACCTGCCTAAGGGACTTATTCAACTTGGCCGAAGCGGAGAATCCCCTCCCTATCGAAGAGGTCCAAGATGGCCTTGACCTGATTCAAAACCACCTACGGGGCGCGGCCATGAGCCATGGCGCGCTTACTCGCGTCTCGCATCAAGACATCGCCGCGGCCCTAAATGATCTGGGCGGCAAAAGCAATTCCGGCGAAGGAGGCGAAGCGCGCTATCGCAATGATATACCCCCAAAGTCCGAACACGAAATCTGGAAAACCGTCCGCGCCGAACGCCAAAAGAACCTCGCGGGCTTAACCCTTAACGGCGATGTCAACAAGAGCAGACTCCGCAGCCGTATTCGCCAAGTCGCCTCAGGCCGCTTTGGCGTGGATGCCGAGTATCTGATCAATAGCGAGGAGATCCAGATAAAAATGGCTCAGGGAGCAAAACCCGGCGAAGGCGGGCAACTCATGGGCAAGAAAGTGACCAGCGAGATCGCCGAAATCCGCTATGGCAAGCCGGGCAATGACCTTATCAGTCCGCCACCCCACCACGACATCTACTCCATTGAGGACCTTGCACAGCTTATATACGACCTTAAGGCCGTCAAACCGGGCATTCCTGTTTCGGTCAAACTGGTGGCGGTGGACAACATCGGAACTATTGCTGTTGGCGTTGCCAAGGCCGGGGCCGATATTATCGAAATTGACGGCATTGGGGGGGGAACTGGCGCCGCCATGGTCTCTTCCAAGGAGCATTGTGGGCTTCCCAGCGAAATGGGCCTCTCCGAGGCTCACCAAGCCCTTGTGGTAAACGGCCTTCGCCGCAAGGTTATCCTACGGGTGGGTGGGGGTATCAAAAACGGCGTCGATGTGATCAAATACGCGCTGTTGGGCGCTCAAGAATTCTCCCTTGGTCAGGGCCTAATGGTCTCGGTTGGGTGCATCGTTTGCAAAAGCTGTCACATCCCCAACTGCCCCACGGGCATCACCGGAACCCAAGGTGAATACAAGGGTGACCCGGAACACACAAAATCCTACCTCCTCGGATTGGCAGCCGAAGTCCGATGCCTCCTGGCCAAACTGGGTGCCCGGCACATCACCGAGTTGTGTGGCCGCAGCGAACTTTTGATTCGCCGTCACAACTTGCCCGGCCGGGCCGACCTTGTCGACCTCCATCGCTTCATTGCCCCGGACATGGCCCTGTCCCGACTAGAGGGTCATTTCCCCGATGCCCATGTCGGCGTTTGCTCGCCCGGCACGAATACCATGACCCTCAACGAACGGATCATCCATGCCGGCAGGGACGCCATCGAAACCGCCAACAGTGCGGATCTGGTTTTCAAAATCAAGAACTCGGACCGCTCGGTCGGCGCGACAGCCTCAGGCCTAATCGCCCAACTTTATGGCCGGGAAGGAATGCCTCATTCCCGTCGGTTAAAGGTCCGTTTTGAGGGTGAGGCTGGGCAAAGTTTTGGTGCCTGGAACATCAACTCTTTGGAACTGGACCTCAAAGGCTTTGCTCAAGATGGTGTGGCCAAAGGAATTTCCGGGGGCACCGTAACGGTCACATTGGATTATGCCAACACCAACCTTGGGGACGAAATCCTTAGCGTTGTGGGAAATAATGTCGGTTATGGAGCAACCGGCGGGCAGATCTTTATCGGCGGTTGCGCCGGGCATCGCCTTGGTATTCGAAACTCCGGTGCCACCATTGTTGCCGAGGCCGCCGGCAAATATGCCTGTGAATACCAAACCCGCGGTCGCGTGGTAATCCTTGGACCCTTGGAAAACGAAATCGGGTCAGGTATGACGGGGGGCGAACTATTTGTTTATGATCCCCATAACACTGTATCCGCCAAACTTCACACCCGAAGCGTTACCGTGATCGACTGCACCTATGTCGATTACGAATGGCTGCACCCCATGATCATTCAATACCACGCCAGAACCGGCAGTCGAAGCGCCGCGTCGATTTTGAAAAACTGGTCCGAGTTCCGGCGCGGTCGCCGATTGCGCAAAATCATTCCCCTCGCGGTGGCCAGAAAAGCGGAAGATTTCATCGCCGCCGGTTCCAACGCCGGATAGGCCAACCACCCTTTTGAGCTCTTTTACCACTCCGCCCTTTCTGCACCAAAGGGCGGAGTGATTTCAATAGAGTGTCCATACCGAAGGGGTCATTTCGAAAGAATGGCCGCCACCAACCGAACCTCAACCGACCTTCTATTTTGACCTTGGTACATTGTCGGCACACTTGCCTTTTGATCTAGAATGAGTTAAAATTTCCACCGAAGGCAGATTCTGGGGAATTGCACTACAATCACCATATCCGCCGTTCCCTCCGCTTGGCTTTTGAATCCGCAATCCTACCCAGTTTTCTTGGGCTGCTATAAAGCCCGTTTGCAGGCGCACACAATGCAGACTCTGTTTCACTTTTGCTTCGGATTCGTTTGCCTAGGTCTGTTTTCGATCCATTCTCAAGGGGCGGAAAGCCCTAATAACCAGCCCGTAAATTATCAAAGCACCATCAAGCCCCTTTTAACGGCGCATTGTGCATCGTGTCACGGTGCCCTTGCCCAAAAAGGGAAATTGCGTCTGGATGCTTCCCAGTTGATTCTAAAGGGGGGTCGAAGCGGCCCCGCAATCACCGTAAACCAGCCCGAATCTTCCTTGATAGTTCAAGCAATTCAAGGGGTGCATTTGCGCAAAATGCCGCCGCCAAATGAGGGGTCTCCCCTCCATGCCGAACAGATCGAAACCCTCAAAAAATGGATTTCCCAAGGCGCCAAAATGCCTTCACTGGAAACCATTCCGGAAGACCCCAAAAAACATTGGGCCTTTCAAATACCCCGCAAACTGCCGATCACCAAAAATAACGCAAATCCGATCGACCACTACATCGGACAGGGATTGCAAACCCATGGTCTGGTTCCCTCGGCGGAGGCGGGTCGGCTGATTCTGGCGCGAAGACTTTACCTCGATCTTTTGGGAATGCCTCCAAGCCAGCAGGAACTGACTTTTTATCTTTCCGACACAAGAACGGATTCCTACGAAAAATTGGTCGACAAGTTGTTGCGGGATCCTCGCCATGGTGAGCGTTTTGCCAGACATTGGATGGACATCTGGCGATACGCGGACTGGTATGGAAGGAGACATGTTCCCGATGTTTGGAACAGCGCGCCACAGGTTTGGCGCTGGCGCGACTGGATTGTCAATTCTCTCAACAACAACCATGGTTACGACCGAATGGTGGCCGAGATGCTGGCGGCGGATGAACTCGTCCCCGGGGATTACCAAGCCGCGGTGGCGTCCGGCTACCTTGTTCGCAATTGGTATGCCCTGAACCCCAACGACTGGATGCGCAATATTGTCGAGCATACCGGGAAGGCGTTTCTGGGTTTGACGCTCAATTGCGCCCATTGCCATGACCACAAATACGACCCGATCAAGCAAGACGATTATTTCGCCTTTCGCGCCTTTTTTGAACCGATCCACATTCGTCAGGATCGGGTGGTTGGCGAGGCGGATCCCGGACCCTTTCAAGATTATGACTACAGCGTTCTGAGAAAGATCCAACCGTTGGGCATGGTGAGCGTGTTTGACAAGTTTCCGGAAGCACCCACCTGGTACTACACCGGTGGCGACGAAAGAAATCGGGTGAAGGGTCGAGGATCCATTGCACCCCATATTCCCGCGCTTTTTTCCCAAAGCGAACCCACCATCAAGGTGGTGGAGCTGCCTGCCGAGGCGATCAATCCGGCGCTTCGACCCCTTCTCCGCGAAACTCTTTTGAAGGAAGCCTGTGATGCCATTGCCCTGGCCCAGCTTGGTTACGACAAGGCCAAGGCATCCGTGCAGCCTCCCAAACCCGCCGAACTGGACATCCTTGCCAAGGCTAAGGCGGCCTATGAGCTGGAAAGGGCCAAGGCTTCCCAATCCGCGACAAGCGGCGCTCTCGAAGGAAAACAGTCCTTGCTCCTTTCCGGAAAGACTGGTAGGGCCGTCGTTCAAAACAGCATGAAATCCCTAACCACGCTTGTGGATGGTTCAACGCTTAGCTTCAAACTGCACATTCTCGACGATGCCAAGTTTAACTTCCAACTCTCCAAGGATTCGACAAAGGGGCTTACCGCGACCTATGTGGGTTTCGAAAAGGGGCGCATCGTCTCCTACAAGCCGAAGTCGTTCGATGCTCTGGAAGCGGGTCGCTATGATCTACATTTAGGGCAGAAACAGTTCGAGGTTTCCTTCCTTCTCCGCCTAAAGTCGGATGACTGTTTGCTGCATGTCCGTTCCCTAAGTGATGGCAAGAAATTGGTCGATGGCGTGGCGGTGGCACTAAATGGCTGGAACCCGGTGGGAAATCCGCAAAAACCGATCTTTATTGATGCCCATGCCGACAGCACTGTGGTGATTGATGACCTTCGCCTGCTGCCACCCCCGGGTGAAATCGCCACCGCGAAAAACTCCACCCGCTATTCGTTCGAAGCTCCCCTCTATCAGGATCAACAAGATGCCGTTGGCCTGGACGGGTGGGAAACCTCGTCCTACCATGTTCCACCCGGTGTGACGATGGTCTCTACATCCTCATTAGTCCCGGCCCTTCGCAAAGCGACCGAAGCACTTGAATTGGCCAAGAAAGAGGTGGAATTGCCGCAAAGGAGGGTGAGTGCCGCCCAAAAGAAACTGCGCGCAACACAAGCGGCCCTTGCGGATATCGAGGCACGGTTGGCCGCCGAAAGGGCAACCTACACCAAACCCCCGCCAAACAACTTGACCGAATTAAAACGCACGGCGGCAAAACGGGAATGGGAGGCAAAGCTTTTGCTAGGGCAGGCGGATTTGGAATCCGGCGAGGTTGCCCTAACCGAAGCGGCTAGATCGGAAGTCGCCAAGAGAAAAGCAAGTATCGATGCGGCCAGCAAGCAGGTTTCCATGGCTCGAACGGCGATTCAAAAGGCCGAAGGCGTTCTTAAGGATCCCTCCCAAGAACTTAAATACTCGCCTTTTGGCCCGGCTTACCCCTCCAAAAGTACCGGCCGGAGAAAAGCCCTTGCCCAGTGGATCACCAGTAAAGAGAACCCCCTGACCGCCCGGGTCGCCGTCAACCACATTTGGAATTGGCACTTCCATTCCCCACTGGTAGCCACGGTGACGGATTTTGGCCTCAGTGGAAAAGCTCCAACACACCCGGAATTGCTCGACTGGCTGGCGGTGGAGTTCATGGAGTCTGGTTGGGATATGAAGCGTCTGCATCGCCTGATTGTTACAAGCAATGCGTACAAGCGATCATCAAGCAATAACAACCCGACAAAAGATCCGGAAAATATCCATCTTGCCCGTAGGAACATTGGCCGCATGGAAGCTGAGGTCCTTCGCGACAGCCTTCTTTCCTGTGCCTTAAAACTGGATTCCCAAATGGGCGGCAGGGAACTGGAAAACACTCTGGCACTCAAGACCTTTCGCAGGAGTATTTATTACAGCAGCTTTCCCGAAGACGGGGGCAAAGGGGTGATCGGCGACCTCTTTGACGGACCCGACCCGCTCGATTGCTATCGCCGGTCGCAAAGCATCGTCCCTCAACAGGCACTGGCCCTAACCAACAGCGAACTGGTCCATCAGTTAAGTGGCCTCGTCACAACCAGCATCCAGTCCCAGCTTTCCGCGGCATCCCCCGATGCCGATTTCATCCGCTTGGCCTATTCAAGAATCTTGTCCCGCCCGCCCTCCACCTTGGAGTTAAAAGAATGCGCGGAATTTCTTCTTGGCCAACCAAGGGACATTGCCCGGCCAGGACTGATCCGAGCCCTTTTCAACCACAACGATTTCCAATCCATCAGGTAAAATCATGAGCCCTTTCCCTTCAACGCATTCCTCCCGAAGGACCTTTCTTGCGGATATGGGTCTTGGTTGCACAGGGATGGCCCTTGGCGCCATGATGGCCGAAGAGGGCCGGGGCGCCACCCCTTTGGAAAGCGCGGCACACTCCCCCGCCCGGGCACGCTCGGTTGTCTGGATTTTCCTCTCAGGTGGTTATAGCCATCTGGAAACCTTCGACCCCAAACCCGCCCTCAACAAGTACGCCGGAAAGACCTTTGACAAAACCCCCTTCGAAAACCCGGTGAATTCCCCCCTCCATAAGAAACGCTTCCGATCAGTGGCGGCCGAGGAGATCAATGTCCGCGATGTTTATCCCACCATCTATCCGATGCAGATCGGGTGGAAGAAACATGGCCAAAGTGGCATCGAGATCACCGATTGGTGGCCCCACCTTTCCAAACATGCGGATGACCTTTGCTTCATCCGAAACATCTGGACCACCGATAACGACCACGCGGCGGAGAATCAAATCCACACCGGCAGGCATCGACTCGATGAACAACAACCAAGCATAGGCGCTTGGGCCCATTACGGACTCGCTTCGCAGAATTCGAGTCTTCCCAAATTCGCCGTCCTTGGTGGTCCTACCCGATCGGACACCCGCCAATCCATCGACTCGTACTACCTAGGCCCACAGCACTCCGGAGTCCCGATTGCCATCGATCCGATTAACCCGCTTCCCTTCGGCCAGAGAATGCCCACACAAACCCAAGCCCAGCAGATCCGCGAGTACCAACTGATTCACAAGTTGAATGGGCTTTCGGCGCTGGAGTATCCCCATGATAAAGATCTGTTGGCCCGCATTCATTCCTATGAACTTGCCTATCGGATGCAGACCTCGGTCCCGGAGGCGATGAACTTTGCGTCTGAATCATTGAACACCTCCCGCCTTTATGGTCTCGACAATCCAGTGACCAAGCTGGCTGGGGAACGACTGCTCGCCGCACGGAGATTGACCGAGCGGGGGGTCCGTTTCGTTCAGGTTTTTCCATCCGCTTACGGAGTTTGGGACTCCCACCAAAAATTGAAGGACAACCACACCAGGCTTTGCGCCACCATCGATTTCCCCGTTGCGGGTTTCCTCAAAGACATGAAACAACGCGGGCTTTTGGAGGATACGGTGGTTGTCTTTTGCACCGAATTCGGACGCACCCCGGGACTAGAGGTGCGTGGCGGCGGCAAAGACGGCCGCGACCACCATCCGAACGGTTTTACCATTTGGATGGCGGGGGCGGGCCTAAAGAAGGGGATGGTGCATGGCGCCACCGATGAACTGGGTTACAACGCGCTTGGCGATGGGCACTATGTCACGGACATTCATGCGACGGTGTTGCACCTTTTGGGGATTGACAACAAGCGTCTGGCAATACCCGGGCGCAAACGCCTTGATATCGACAATGGCAAGGTGATTCAGGACATTTTGGCCTGAATTTTCATCCTAAAACACAAACCAACATTTGCGGATCAAGTGCGGATCAAGTGCGGATCATGCTTAAAAAAAGGGGACCATAAAGGCCCCCTTTTTCACTCTAGGTAGATCTTTTCCGTCCTCGTTAGGAGGGACTGGCCGCTTTGAGTTTCTTTTCGATTTCCAAACGGCGGGCTTTTTCGCGTTTGCCGATCGCCTCGCCAACCAAGGCTTTTTTCCAAAGGTCGATCGCCTTTTCCTTTTCCTTTAACGCGATGAGGATTTCAGCGAGGTGATCGTAGATTTCGGCCTGTTGGCCCTCTTCTTGTTTCACGGCTTCCTCGAGGATTTTTCGAGCCTCCGCCAATTGACCCCGTTTAAAAAGCACCCACGCCAAGCTGTCTAGGTAGGCCGCATTATCTTTGTCTTCCTCGGGGGGAACACCCATTTTTTTCCTTAGGGCTCGGTCCAATTCCAAAGCCTTTCGGATGAGCTTTTCGGCTTCCGCCAAATCTTTGCCATTGTCCGCCATGATGTAGCCAAGGTCGTTGTTGTAAGTGGCGTTATCCGCATACTTGGCCACAAGGTCTTTCAAAAGTTGGATGGCCTTATCTGGTTTTTTGGCATCAATGTAAACGCCTGTTAACGCATAACGGAGATCCGCCAAATAGCTTTCGCGAACTTCTTGCTTAATGTCTTTCCTGGCATCAATCTTGGCGATCAGGTCTTCGTAAACCTCGATAGCCTCTTCGTCTTTGCCATTTTCCCGAAGAATGCGCGCCTTGAGTTGAAGGTTGAGCGGATTATCCGCCTGTTGCTGCAACAGCCTTTCTAGGGTGGCAAACGCCTTGTCGGGTTGACCCATGCGGGATTGCACAAGAATCAGTTGCCTTAGGATGGCACCCTTGGCTCTTGCGATACTTCCGGACTCGTCATCCTCACCATCCAAGGTCAGTTCAATGAATTCTTTGCAAGTTTTCTCGCAATCGGCATATTGTTGGGTACCAAACTGAAGGTCGATGAGCTGGGCGTAACCAAGGAGGACCTTATTGGGGCTTTTTAGGTCGATCGCCTTGGTGATGTAGGCCCGATAGAACGCGGTAGCCTCCACGGGAAGGCGGCTAATCTGAGAGGCCCGGCCCAATACCCAAAGGGCGTTGATATTTAGACCCACATTTTTATCTTTGAGAAGCGCCGCAGTTGCCTTGAGTTCTTCCTTGGCGTTTTTTTCCTTGGAGAGCTGAATGACCATCCCGGAAATGGAATCGGCCCCGGTAAGTCGGTTGGCCTTTTTGGCGATTTCGGGCAAATCCGCGCCTTGAAGGCAGGGGGCCGTTTGAATGAACAGGAAAACGCCTACCAAAAAACCGAAAGGGCGGAGTGCAATGCGTAACATGGTTTCACCTGTCGATTAGGACCAAAAACGAAAAGCGGGGCCATCACCTGGGCGGGAACCTATATTCGTTCCGCATCTATCCCAGAAATCAGGCATACCCTCATCACAACCAATTTTGCTCCCAAGAGCAACGCCAATTCGCCTTACAAGAGCTTTCCAACCGAAAAATTAGCGGCCCTGCGACCAAGTTGCGGGCGCACCGCCTCCTACACCGGGGGGCGGGCAATAATTTGGAGTAGGCACACAGTAAGGAGCGGCTGCGTAGTTGGGGGCAGCATAACTCTGTGGAGCATACGCTTGAGGTGGGGGGGTCTGTTGCTGGGCTTGGTTGGCAGGGACAAAACCGTGCTCCATGCACCAATTCTCACGGAATTGCATACAACCGATGGGGAGGAGGAAAAACAGAATACCCGCACAACGGGGAAACCATCGAACCATGGCGCAATCCTCTTGAAGCCAAGGTACCTTCTTCGTGGGAAGTCGGCGCCCTAAATCGTTCATTGAGGGGGCCATAACCGACGAATCGTTTCGAATCAAGCGGAATCGGCAGGCTTAGGGAGCTGGGGAGGTTGCGCACAATTTCAACCATGGGTGCAAACGGAGATTTTGCCCATTCATCTCTTTCAGGGCACGATTCCCCCTGTTTTTGGCCAGACAAATCATGGCAAAGGCGGGAACCTTTCCTTTGGTAAGTCCTGTCTAATTCCTAAGATACCCAAGATGGTCGGGGGTTAACTGGGCAAGGTTATTGTTTCCTCCCGCTTCGTATCGTCATTTTCCCTTTTTTTGCGGTGAAGCCGCCCCAGGACCATGCCTCGAAGAACCGACCTTAAGAAGATCCTGATCATTGGCTCAGGCCCTATTGTCATCGGCCAGGCATGTGAATTCGACTACAGCGGAGCCCAAGCCTGCAAAGCCCTTCGAGAAGAAGGGTATGAGGTCGTTTTGGTCAACTCCAACCCGGCCACCATCATGACCGACCCGGAGATGGCGAACCGCACCTACATTGAGCCCATTACTTGGGATGTGGTGGAACGGATCATTGAAAAAGAACGGCCAGACGCCCTTTTACCCACGGTGGGTGGGCAGACGGCTTTAAATACTTCGATGGAACTTCATAAGCGGGGCATCCTCGAGAAATATGGCGTCAAGATGATTGGGGCCAACCCGGTCGCCATTAACAAGGGTGAAGATCGGCAACTGTTCAAACAGGCCATGAAGAAAATCGGCATCGCCGTACCCAAATCGGATGTGGTCCGGTCGATGGAAGAAGCCCTAGCCATTAGGGATAGTATTGGCCTGCCCTGTGTTCTTCGCCCAAGCTTTACCATGGGAGGAGTTGGTGGAGGGATAGCTTACAACCGGGAAGAATACTCGGACTTGGTGGCAAGGGGCCTTGATCTTTCTCCGGTGCATGAAATCCTCATCGAAGAGTCGATTTTGGGTTGGAAAGAATACGAACTCGAGGTCATGCGCGACTGCGCCGACAATGTGGTGATTGTCTGTTCCATTGAAAACCTTGACCCGATGGGAGTTCATACGGGAGACAGCATCACCGTAGCCCCGGCACAAACGCTCACCGACAAAGAATATCAGTTCATGCGGGATGCGGCGCTGGCTATTATCCGCGAAATCGGGGTGGAGACGGGGGGATCAAACATCCAATTTGCCGTGAACCCGGTCAATGGAGCCATGATTGCCGTCGAGATGAATCCACGGGTTTCCCGAAGCTCCGCTTTGGCGTCCAAGGCGACCGGTTTTCCCATCGCCAAGATCGCCGCCAAGCTAGCCGTTGGCTATCGGCTTGACGAACTGAGAAACGACATCACCCGTGAAACCCCAGCCTGCTTTGAGCCCTCGATTGATTATGTGGTAACCAAGATTCCCCGCTGGGCCTTTGAAAAATTTCCGGGTGCCAACCCCGTCCTGACCACGCAAATGAAAAGCGTAGGCGAGACCATGGCCATTGGCCGCAACTTTAAGGAGTCGCTGCAAAAGGCGCTTCGGGGGCTGGAAACAGGTCGGTTTGGCTTGGGCTGTGACCGGCAGGATCCCTGGTATGGCGAAAAGCGACCCACCAGAGACGAAATCATCGCCAAAATATCCGTCCCCAATTGCGAGCGCATTTGGTGGCTTCGGCTGGCTTTCAAAGACGGTTTGACGCTTGAAATGATCCATGATCGAACCAAGATCGACCCATGGTTTCTCGCCCATATCCGGGATTTGTGCCTCGAAGAAGACGAATTGGCCAAAGTGCCGAACCTGCAATCGGCAAATGAGTCCATCCTTAGGATGGCCAAAATGTCCGGTTTTTCCGATCACCAGTTGGCCTACTTGTGGCACACCACGGAAACCGAGGTCAGGCGCCACCGCAAGGATCTGGGGGTGACCCCCGTTTACAAACGGGTCGATACCTGTGCCGCGGAATTTGAGGCCTATACTCCGTACTATTATTCCACCTATGAACAACCGATCCGGCGCCTTGGCTCGAGCGCCGACGAGATGGAAGCAGACGAGATCCTTCCCAAGGGTGGAAAACCCCGAATCATGATTCTGGGGGGCGGTCCCAACCGCATTGGCCAAGGAATCGAATTTGATTATTGTTGCTGTCAAGCCTCTTTTGCCCTCCGCAAAGCCGGTTTCACCACCATCATGGTCAACTCCAACCCCGAAACCGTTTCGACCGACTATGACACCTCGGATATGCTTTTCTTCGAACCCCTAACCGCCGAAGATGTTCTCAACATTTGCGACCGGGTCGATCCCTTGGGCTTGATTGTCCAATTTGGTGGTCAAACCCCTTTGAACTTGGCACATGCTCTGGAAACAGCGGGCGCCCCAATCATTGGCACCTCTGTCGAAAGCATCGACACGGCCGAAGATCGCAAGCGATTTGGCGCCCTTGTTGACCGTCTTGGCCTGAGCCAACCCCCTTCGGGAACGGCCTTGGATGTCCCACAGGCCGTGCGTATCGCAAGAACCATTGGGTTTCCGGTTTTGGTGCGGCCAAGCTATGTCCTTGGCGGCCGCGGCATGGAAATCGTCTACGACGAAGAATCCCTCTCCCGCTATATGCTTCGGGCGGTTGAACTCACGGCGGGAAAGCCCGTCCTCATTGACCAATTCCTTGAAGCCGCCATCGAGGTGGATGTCGATTGCCTTTCTGACGGAGAGGACACCCTCATCGGCGGAGTGATGCAGCACATTGAGGAAGCCGGCATCCATTCGGGCGACTCGGCTTGTGTTTTGCCCCCCCATAGCCTTCCCAAAGCGGTCGTGGATGAGATCAAACGCCAAACTCGCGAAATGGCTCGCGAGCTTCAGGTCAAAGGGCTGATGAATGTCCAATTTGCCGTGGCGGGGCTTCGCAACCATCCCCTTCGGAAAACCTTGGAAGGGTCTTCCACCGGCATCTGGAAGGTTTATGTTCTTGAGGTCAACCCAAGGGCCAGCCGGACCGTTCCTTTTGTAAGCAAAGCAACCGGGGTCAATTTGGCGGGACTTGCCGCCTTGGCAATGGCGGGGAAAACTTTGAAAGAGTTGGGCGCGACCACCGAGGTGACCCCAACCCACTTCTCCATCAAGGAAAGCGTATTTCCATTCAATCGGTTTCCAGGCATAGACATCATCCTTGGACCTGAAATGCTGTCCACAGGCGAGGTGATGGGAACGGATGAGACCTTTGGCCTCGCATTTGCCAAAAGTCAGCTGGCTGCCAGCAGCCCCCTTCCCATGGAGGGAACCGTGTTTCTTTCCGTGGCGGATCGTGACAAACCCGAGGTAATCGACATTGGCAAGGCTTTGGTCGAATTGGGGTACCAACTCATCTCCACCCGGGGCACGGCGGAATACCTAGCCAAGGCGGGAGTTCCGGTGGAAATGGTTCCAAAACTTCAAGAAGGTCGGCCCAACCTTATCGACCACCTCAAGAACGGTCGGGTATCCTTGGTAATCAACACCCCAAGTGGCCGGGGTTCCCGCAAGGATGAAACCAAGATCCGAGCCGAGGCGGTTGCCTGCCGAGTTACCTGCATTACCACCATTTCCGCCGCACTAGCCGCCGTGGAAGGGTGCAAGGAACGCAAAGCCAATCCCATTTGGACCGTTACCGCCCTTCAAGATCGCTACAAGGCTTGAGGCAACGGCTACCGGTTCGGGCCATCCCGAAGGAAATCTTGGCAAATTGGGTGTTTTGGCATTGAATGCCCCCTCCGCAGGTAAGGTATCATAGGGGGGAGTTCATCCAATTCCTTGGGGTATGGGAAACTTGCCATGCCTGTGATTCTCAAAACAGGGGGCAATTACTTGCCCATCCACCTTTCGATCACTCTCGTCGGCAGAGACGAAGAGGCGGATATGTTTGTTGCCCACCGTCAAGTATCCCGTAAGCACTGTATCTTGGTGAACAAGGGGGACCATTTATTGGTGCGAGACCTTGGCACCACCAACGGCACCCACATCAACGGCAAACAGGTTACCCAAGGGATCCTTAAAAACGGGGACATATTGTCCTTTGGGGAACTCGC
>SIAL01000024.1 GCA_009691815.1 Gemmataceae bacterium
GGTTGGGATTTCCAAAAAAAAGAGCCTCCCGGAAAACCGGAAGGCTCTGATCTTAAAAAAGTGGAGCTGAGGGGATTTGAACCCCTGACCTTCTGAATGCCATTCAGACGCGCTCCCAACTGCGCCACAGCCCCTTGCTATACTGGAAAAGATAGATCCGTTCGTAGGGTTCGTCAACGGATCCCCTATCCTTCCTGAAAAGATATCGGCAAGGGGTTGGGGAAACTTGTCTCGGTTTCTCTTTTTGCGCTTGGGAAAAACCATGAAAAGGCGGACATTTCCATCACAAACATTGCATTCATAAGGAGTTAGAGACATGGAATTGGCGGGAGTGGGGATCGACCTTGGCGGCACCTCGGTCAAAATGGGGGTGGTCACGCCCGAAGGGGAGGTTCTCGCCCGAAAAGAGGTGGCCACCCCTAAGGGCCCTGCCCGCCCGGCGGTCGCCGAACTTTCTAGGGTGGTTTTGCAATTAATCCAAGCCTCCGGCCTTCGCCCGGAACGGATCGGCTCGGTGGGGGTAGGCACCCCGGGAATTCTCGATCCCAAAAAAGGTCTGGTGCGCACCGCCTCCAACCTGGAGGGATGGGTGGATGTACCCCTTGGCGACTGGTTGGCAAACGATTTGGGTCGGCCGGTTCGGGTCATCAACGATGCCCATGCCGCGGCGCTGGGTGAGATTCGGTTTGGCACCGCCAAAGGGATAGAGGATCTTGTCCTTTTGACGCTGGGTACCGGTGTGGGGGGAGCGGTGGTGGTGGGAGGTCGGGTCGTGGGAGGTAGCCGCGGCTTGGCCGGGGAATTGGGCCATATGCGCATCGAAATGAGCCAGCCACGCCCTTGTGGGTGCGGGCTTTTTGGCTGTTTGGAGGCCTATGCCGGGGCCAAAAACATCCTCAAACGAATGCACGAAGCCCTTGCCGACGACATTCAGGAAATATCGCTCCTCAAGGAGAAATCCAAGGTGGGCCCGCTCACCGTGGAGGATCTGTTTTGGGCCGCCGCCGAGGGGGATGGAATCATGCTCCGGCTGGTAGACGAAACGGCCTTGGCCCTGGCCGCGGGCATTGCCAATTTGCTGCATGCTTTAAACCCCAAGGCGGTGGTGCTGGCGGGGGGGCTGAGCCGCTCCGCTTTGCTGGTGGAAAAGGTCCAGGAATATTTGCCCGATCTGGTCTTAAACCCGGCGTACCTTGACGATTTTTGCGTAACTATAAGCAGTTTGGGTAGCGATGCCGGGCTGCTGGGGGCCGCCGCAGCCGCCATGCCTTTTCCTTCCTGATAGAAAACCGGTTTGTCTAAAGTTAAGAGGTGACCATGATATTTCCATTGCCCCCGTGGACACTCCATCTGATCGCCTAGAATACCAACAGGGAGACACTCCATTCGTACGGATGGTGTAAGAAGACCATCCGGGGAACCGGCCCATGCAACCGATCCGCAACATGAGCTTTTCGCTGGGAACCTGGTTGGGACTGTCCGTTCGTGTGCACTGGTTGGTCCCCCTGCTTTTGGTGGGAATTCTTCTTCGCCTAGTGGTCGCCTTTCCGGAACGGTTGACCACCGGCCTTGGCTTGATGGCTATCTATTTATCCGCTCTTGTGTTGCATATTTGCGCCCATGCTTTGGCCCTTTTGTATTGGCGGCTTTCCCCAACGCTTGCGTTCATCGACCCCTTGGGGGGACTGGTCCGTTCCGAAGAGCGGATTCCGGGTAGGATGCCTGCCGGCCTTTCCACCTGGGTGGCCCTAGCCGGGCCGCTGTTTCATCTGAATCTGGCGCTTTTAGCCGGGATTTTGCTCTGGGTTTTGAACCTTCCCGAGGGGGGAACCGTCCTTGCCTTGCCTTGGAATCCGTTTCGCCCCCCGTTGTTTGAAACGCTTCAAAGTCCTTTGGTGGGACTTCTAGAGGGTTGGTTTTGGATTCATTGGGTTTTGGCTTTACTTAACCTATTTCTGGTCGGGGTCCCCTCGGATGCCGGGGATGTTTTGGCGGCCTGGATGGCCCCCCATACGGGAGTCGCCGAAGCCAACAAAATCGCCGCCCGGACCGGGATCTGGATGGCCCTACTCCTTCTGATCGCCTCGGTGGCGGACAACTCCATTGTGGTCCTGCTTTTGGCCCTGTTTGTGGTGGAACGCTGCTGGACCGTGCTGAGTGAAGAATCCGGGGAGGGGATGGCCGAATCGGTTTGGGAACCCGAGGAGGTACGGCTCTCTTGGTGGCAGCGACGGCAACTGGCCAAACAACAACAGAATCTGGCCCTTGCACAAAAACAGCAACGGGAGGACGAAGCCCGCATGGACCATCTGCTGGAAAAAATCCACGCTCTGGGAAAATCGTCGCTGACCCGGGATGAGCTAGAATTTCTTAGGGAGCGCGCGGACCGCTATAAAAACAGAATGGCCTGATCAGCGTTTTTGCGCCAAAGTCAAAGCCAAAAAAGCGGCCGTTTCGACCCGATTATCCTTCTTGGAAGCCTCATGTCCTTAAAACCCAAGCTCATTGAACCCCGAACCCTCAAGGGCTTTCGCGATTACCCTCCGGTCTTGATGATCCCCCGCGAGGAAGTTTTGCAAACGGCAAGGTCGGTTTACCGGGCCCATGGGTTTGCCCCCATTGACACCCCCGCCTTGGAATATGCGGAGGTCCTCACGGGCAAGGGTGGGGACGAGTCCGATCGGCTCATCTACCGCTTCAAGGATCATGGCGACCGGGATGTTGCGCTTCGCTTTGACCTTACCGTTCCCTTTGCCCGCTTTGCCGCTTTACACATCCCCAAATTAGGCACACCCTTCAAACGGTATGCCATGGGACCGGTTTGGCGCGGAGAAAACACCTCCCACGGCCGCTACCGCGAATTTTGGCAATGCGATTTTGACACCATCGGCACCACCTCCAACGCCGCCGACATCGAAGTGGCGCTGGTGATTCACGAATTGCTGGTTTCCCTAGGATTGGAGCGTTTTGAGATCCGTATCAACAACCGACTGATTCTAAATGGCCTCCTTCAGGAGGCGGGCCTTGCCCACCAATCGGTGGCGGTCCTTCGGGCTCTGGACAAACTGCCCAAGGTGGGAATGGAAGCCGTCCTCGAAGAAATGGCCGGCCACGGAGTCTCCCCCGTGGCCGCTCGCCGGGTCCTTGAGCTGGCCTCGACAAAAGGGGATGCCCACGAAATTCTCGACCTCCTAAATAGAGCCTATCCCGCCAACGAAACCCTAAACGAGGGGATCCGCCGCTTAAGGGAACTGTTTGAGGTGGTTACCGCCTGTGGCCTGCCCATGGAGCGGTTTCGGCTTGATTTGGCTATTGCCCGGGGTCTGGATTACTACACCGGCACGATTTATGAGACCTTTCTTCTGGACCTTCCCGGCATTGGCAGCATCTGTTCAGGTGGCCGCTACGACAACCTTGCCGGAGTCTACACCACGCAAAAACTCCCCGGGGTGGGGGCCTCCCTGGGGGTGGATCGGCTTTTGACCGCCCTAGAAGAGCTAGGGCGGTTGGGCAAAAAAGAGACCCCCGCCCAAATCTTGGTCACCCAGTTCGAGGCCGCTTCCTTAGGTCACTATTTCCGCATCGCCTCGCTGCTACGCAAGGCGGGCCTTTTGGTGGAGGTGTTCCCCGAGGCTAAGAAAATCGGCCAACAGCTCCAGTATGCCGAAAAGAGGGGACACCCTCTGGCGGTGATTGCCGGCCCCGAGGAGCTTGTCTTGGGCAGTTGGAAACTCAAAAATTTATCCAAGCGGACTGAAAGCAGTTTTGCCGAGGCGGAACTGGCGGAGGCCGCAAAACGGGAGTTGACCTCCTAAAATCGCCAATTGGGGTTGCGATTCCCCGCGAAAAAACCCTTTAATAAAGGGTGCCCCCGGAGGGAGCCTATGTCGCTTTTGGCCCGTGCCCCGCATCGAAGCCCCACAAGGCAAAGCGGTACGGAATATGAATTGGCTTTTGTTGAATACCTGCGGATTCAGGGGAGCGTGGCGCTGGGCGTGGATGAATCCCGTCGCAGCCTGATTGCCGGGGAACCGCTCAAAAGCATGGACTATGTTGTACTTAGTCCGGGCGGCAACTTCGTGGTGGATGTCAAAGGCAAACGGTTTCCTGGCGGCCCCCCGAACAAGCCCCGGCGCGTGTGGGAAAACTGGGTCTTCGACGGGGATGTCAAGGGGCTGCTCCGCTGGGGAGAAGCCTTTGGCGGGGACTTTCAGGGGTTGTTTGTTTTTGTTTATAAGGTGGCCCCGGAGGTCACCTTTTCCGGTCCCGTGCTAGATTTACTAGAAATCGACGGCAATCGCTTTCTTTTCCGCGGCATCCGCGTGGCGGAATACCACCAAAGGATGAAAAGGCGAAGCCCCAAGTGGGGCACCGTCGATTTGTCCCGCGACGATTTTCGGGCGTTGGTTCAGCCCCTTTCTCGCTTACTTTGTGACCCTTTTGATTCAAGGCGGTAGGATTTGCAATTTTCATATGGCTCCGGGCCTTCCATCCCAGACAAACCGCGGATTGGTGCCCGCATTCCGGGGGCGTGGATTCAGCGCACCAGCGACCTGAGAGACCTTATCGATCAGGTGGCCAAAGCAGGGGCGGGCGGAATCCGTTTGGACCTAGGGGGGGCCATCGATCCCCTGACTCTTTCCCAGACCGGCCGCCGTGAGATCGCCACCGCCTTTCGCTCTAGGGAGATCCCCCTATTGGCCCTAGGGTCGGGCCTTCGAAAAGCTTTGGATGAACCGGAAAACCACGAAGCCCGGCTGGCCCGGGTGCAAGACCTGGCGCGGTTGGCCGGGGATCTTGGTGCCAGAGCCCTGATCCTCCCCTCCGGGGATCCGGCCAAGCCTGTCCCCGCCGAGGCCGTCCCCACTATGGCTCTGCTATCTCCGCTTCTAGGCGGAGAAATTCGCCTAAAAAACCCTAACAAAGATCCGCTCCTTCGGACCAATGTCCTCGAAGAATCGCTTGAGTTTTTGGCAAGTCTTGCCACCCGTCAGGGGCTATTGCCGCTGTTGGATCCGGGCTCCTTTGCCACTGGGCTTCTTTGGGAACGACTCCAGGGGCCGGGCCTTGGTTCATTGGGCCTGGTGTGGGACCCGGCCACCCAATTGGCCGCGGGAAGGCGACCGATTGCCTTCTTCACCCAGTACCCGGAAATCCTCACTCGGGAGCTTTTCATTACGGGAAGGGATTGGCTGCAAAGTCAGGCCCAAGAGGCACAACCAGGAACCGGCGATGTCGATTGGCAGGAACTATTGATACGACTCGGAACGGCCGGTTTTGACGGCTTTGTCGTGGCCCATGGAAGCAATGGTCTGGAGTTAGCGGCTTTCACCCGGGCCCTGATGGGTTTGGGGCAACCCTAACCGGTCTTTGGGGGCCAAGACCCTTTTTCGAGGTTCCAAAAGATGCAAAAGGCAAGGTTTTGGCCAACAAAGAAGCTTTTCCCGCTTGGAACTGCCTTGCTTGTTTTCTTGGCCCTGCCGATGCTGCTTTCGGCAAGAGAAATCGTCAAACGGCCGAACATTGTAGTCATCCTTGCCGATGACATGGGTTTTTCCGACATAGGCTGTTACGGTGGCGAGATTCCCACTCCCAACCTAGACGCCCTTGCTTCCGGGGGAATTCGCTTCACCCAGTTTTATAACACCGCACGGTGCTGTCCCACCCGGGCGTCCCTATTAACGGGGCTCTATCCCCACCGGGCGGGAATGGGCTTCATGACCGGCACAGATTACGGGGAGGCGTTTCCCGGGTACCGAGCCGATTTGAATCCACAGTGCCGCACCATCGCCCAGGTCTTGGCTCCGGCCGGGTATTCCAATTACGCGGTGGGAAAATGGCATGTAAGCCATTCGGTGACCCAAGAGGGCCCCAAACACAATTGGCCGTTGCAGCGAGGATTTTCCCGCTTTTATGGCATGGTTTCCGGGGGAGGCAGCTATTTCAATCCATGGACCCTTTGCCGGGACAACACCCTGATTTCCCCACAGGCGGATCCCGGCTATCAACCCAAACAATACTATTTTACCGATGCGATCACGGACCACGCGGTTCAATTTACTAGAGACCATGTCAAACAAAAAAAAGAGGAACCCTTCTTTCTCTATGTGGCCTACACCGCAGCTCATTGGCCGTTGCACGCCCTACCCGAGGATATAAGAAGGCACAAGGGAAAATATGATGCGGGCTATGAACCCATTCGCAAGGCCCGACTTGCCAAGGCAGGGTTGTTGGGTTTGATCGATCCCAGCCAGGGGATGTCACCGTCGGTGAAAGACTGGCTTAAGGTGGAAAACAAGTTTTGGGAGTCCACCTGCATGGAGGTTTATGCCGCTATGGTGGTCCGGATGGATCTGGGCATAGGAAAGATTGTAAACGCCCTAAAGGAGACCGGACAACTAGACAATACGCTGATCCTATATTTGCAGGACAACGGAGGATGTGCCGAAACGCCGGGCCGACAAAAAACCAAGGATCGGGTGGATGGTCCCCGCCCCGACAAGCCACCCCTGGCTACGCAGCCGAAAACCATGCTGCCCCAAAGGCTAATCCCCTTGCAGACTCGAGACGGATTTCCTGTCCGTCAAGGCCCCAATGTGCTGGCCGGACCTCCTGACACTTACCTCAGCTATGGCCCTGCTTGGGCCCAGGTCAGCAACACCCCATTTCGGGAATTCAAACACTGGGTGCATGAAGGGGGCATCAGCACGCCTTTGATCGCCCATTGGCCCAAGGGGATTGCCACCAAACTGCACAATGGACTTTGTACCACGGCAGGACACTTGATCGACATTGCTGCCACCTGTGCAGATTTGGCCGAGGCCCCTCATCCCGCCCCTGCCGAGGGAAAGGTAAACCCTCCGTTGGCCGGGGTAAGTTTGCGTGCGGTTTTCGAGGGAAAGTCTTTGATGCGAAGCGACCCACTCTTTTGGGAACACGAAGGGAATCGGGCAGTACGAAAGGGGCCCTGGAAACTGGTGGCCAAGGGTCCGGGGGAACCTTGGGAGCTTTACGACCTGAGGGTGGATCGTGTCGAAGCCAAAAATCTGGCGTCGGAAAACAAATCCCTTGTGGACTCTCTTAAGGGGCAATGGGAAGCTTGGGCCAAAGAAAACCGGGTGATCCCCTGGGTTTGGAAACCGCCATACCAGCCCTAGGCAAGCCATTGCTTCCGGTCAGGGTTTGGGTTGGCCCGGTAACCGGGGAGCCTCGGGGCCGAAATCGCCAAACATATGTCCCGCCAATTCCACTAGGCCTTCTAGCGGTTCCATGGCGTGGTTGGGCTCGGTTTTTTCAAAACATTTTTGCAACCAGGGGGGGAGGCATTTCTGCCAAACCGATCGTCTGGTTTGTCCCACATACACCTGATCTAGAGGCTCGATGATGATGTTGGTAGCTTGGTCGTTTTCGTCAAAGATCGCCGGCAAATCAATGGCGAACACCTCCGCTTTTTTTCCTTGGGCGACATGGGGCCTTACCACCTGAATCTTTTCGGGGGAGGCGTGACGAGTCAGGCCGCCCACCCGTTTGAGAAACTCCACCGCCGTTTCCGGACCCTGATAGGGGACGGCCCTTTGCAAACCCACAATCTCGCCAAAGACATAGACAAACTGGCTTCGATGCTCGGCCACCCGCACAAACACGGAATCCTCAGGCACCTCAAAGCGCTCGGCAAGCTGTCGATACACCTCGCGGACGCTTAGGCCATCCACCTGGAACTTTCCTTTTGGACCAAGGTCTATGGCACCATCAATCCCCACCACTTTGGTGCCGCCCGCCTCCGACTCCGACTCGCAGAGGATTTCCAGCACATCGGGAGTCCGGATGACATATTCTTTGCTGACATCCCGGGGAATCCCCGGTCGATTGGCCCCCATAAGCCAGCGGTCAATCTTTCGGGGATTGGTGCTGCTACAGGCGGAAAGGGCTAGACAAAGAAATGCCAAGGCAAAGCGGTTAGCATTGCAACGCGAATCCCTTTCCCGGTAGCCCATGGCCCTTCCTTTTGTAAATGTCAACAACCGTCCGCTCATAACGAGGAAGTGCGCCCAAGGAAAGATCACTTTGTAAAAACCGGAGGGATCATTTTGGGGGAAGGTTCTGGGAGAAAGGCGGGGGCAAATAAAAGAGGGGACCGAATGGCCCAAAGCCGTTGGCGGTGGGGGCCTATTCCCGGCGGCGAGGTGCGGTCGTGGGGGTTGGTAGGGAATCGAGATCGGCCCCAATCGCCAAAGTTTTCCAAGCAAGCAGGTCCCGTGGGGTCCAGCGAGAATAGGGAATGGCCGCCATCATCATCGTCTGTCCGGGCGGATCCAGCGTGGCAAGCCAACGGGGGGAAACTTCATGGGTGGCGGCGATCCATTGAGCCCCCCCTATGCTTTTTCGAACGACCATGGAATCCGGCCCGGTCGCTTCCACCATGTCAACCATGTTGGCGTAGGTATTTCCAGAAGCCTCCCAATGAAGCTTTTCGGGAAGTTTTTCCATGGGCCCGTCTCCGGAGATCCCCTCCATGCGAATGAGGCTTTTCCCCGGGCTCATGGCCACCAGAGATTCATTGACCTTGGCGAAAACGGGGGGAACCAGTTGGCCTCCGATGGCATGGACTTTGAGAAATGGGCCGGAAAGCCACGAGGTATTTCGGGTCCAACGCAAAATCACCCCTTCCGCTCCTTCCGCCAGTTTGGTGCCAAAACCGGGCGAATCGACCGCCAAAATCGATCCATCAAGACTAAAAAGACTTTGCCTCGCATCCAACTCCACCGGGCGGCCCACCGGGTTGGTTAAGACATTGCCCGCTCCACGAAGCACGGTCTGATCTAGATCGATCCGCCAGTGCCTTGGCTCCATTTCGTCCATGCGCATGAGCCCCTGGGTATCCAGCATGGTAACCAGAGCCATGGGGAGAACCTTGCGGGAAGCATCAAGAGTAACGGAGCAGCGCTTTAGCGCCAGGGTACCGGGGCGACCCAAAGCCGCAAGCGAAAGGCTCTTGAGGCCGTTTTGTCCCGCCTCTAGGGCAAATTCCAGCTCCTCTAGCCTAAGGCTTGCGCCATCAAGCCGAAAGAGGCTGGCATGTTCTTCCGGGACGGCCTGCAAGGTGAGGATGGGACTAAAACCAGGGTGGGCACGAATGACAAGAGACTGGTCCGGATCGTCGATACGAACCGACTTGGTTCGAAGTGGCCCTTGGTGGCGAATCAGGATCTCGTCCCCGGGACGACTGGAAACGATGGCCTGTTCCAGAGTCGAATAGATCCCTTTGGTAGGGTCGTCCATATCAGGGTCGACAATTCGGGTTTTGGTGCCGGTTTTATCCATCGGCTTTTGGACCACCAGACCCTTGGTATCAAAGGGGGGTAACTTATCCGCCAAAAAGTCGATACTGCCACAGCGTTCGGCGCCCACCAGCCGGTTGGTCGGATTGTCGTCTGGCCTTAGGTCTCTCACCCGATCCTTTACCGCAAAAACCGCCGCGATTCGCTCGGCCTGAAGGTGCAAAGCCTCAGCCTTGTTGTTTTCGTTAATATCAAGAGCCAAGGTTTCAAACGCCCCCGGTTTTCTCCAAGGAGAACTTTCCAGGATGCGGGAATCGTCCTCGCCTAGGGCCCGTAACGCCAAGGTGTTACGAAATTGATCCAGGTGAGAAATGGCGGGGGTTCCCTCCTCAACAAGGAACTGGTCGATGCGATGGTAGCGATTTTCCACCCCACGAAAGGTAAGCTGACCAACTTGGCCCAAAATGCGAATCAGGATGGCCTGGGTTTTTTGGTTGCCCGTTTTGACCTCATCCATGCTGGCCACCAACGAATAGCCAAGACTTATGGCCGGGTGGGCCAAAGGGTCGACACAGAAAAACTCCGATTTGGGGCCGAGGATGGCGGTACACTGGGTCATTCGAACCGCGGTTTCCTGGCGACCGGAAGCAGGGCCAAGGGTAAGCAGGCGTTGATGGGGGCCGATGGCGCACTGTTCAAAATAGAGGTCCAAGTCCCCGGTGCGGACGATTGCGTCCTGTCCACCGTCCTTGGCGTCAATAAGAGACAGCCGTCCACTTCCCCCCGTTAAAATCTGACTATTCAGATCACCAAATCCCAAAAAGACACACTCCTGAAGGCGGACAATGGGTTCCGAATTGTTGGAATGATCCGGATTGTCCAGACGGAGCGAGGCAAAGCGTTGCCTATCGTCCATGGATGGTCTGGCCTGCTGAAAGACGCATCGCCTGAGGTGGGCCTCGCGGCGCGGCTTGAGCTTCAAGGCCTCGATCGATTCGTTGGCCAACCTTGCGTCGGCGACGAAGTGTACATCCGACAATTCGATCGTTTCCGCGCTAATCTCTAGGGCGACAATATCCCCGCCAAGAGGAGTCGTGCCCCGGTGCCGATAGAGAATCCGGGCCGGCCTTGCCGGATCCGCGGCACGAATGGTGACCCGTTTTGCCTGAATGGCCAAGTTTGTTTTGCTGTTTTCCGAACCGGAAATATCCAGATCACCCGCCAGAATGAGCTCTAGCTCCGCACCGGGTTGCTGTTTGGCAAGCCACTCCGAAAGCTCCGCCAGGCTGGGGACCAAGGGTTGCCACCTAGCCACCTGAGCGCGGACATCGGCGGCGCTTCGGCGCGTGGCGGGTTCCCCCGAGCCGGGATCGTTTTCCAAAGGGGTCGAGTTCCGAAAACTGTTGGCGAAAAGGGCACCTACGAAGAGGACTATCGCCAGCCCCAGACTTCCCACGGCAAGTCGAGTGGAGCCATCAACGGAACGGGCGGGGACTTTTCCCGGCCATACCGCCCTGGGAGATCTCCAAAAGCGTTTTGAGGAGGGAGCATGGGAACGGATTCCCCGAACCAGGGCCAAAAGTTCCGCCGGGGTCTGGGGCCTTTGTGCGGGATCTTTGGCCATCATGTCGGCTACAAGGCGAACCAATTTGGGGTCCAAACCCGGGACAACCTCGCGGGGGTCGGGGGGCATGATCTGTTGATGATGGGCCAGTTTCATGGCGGCCGGGCCGAAGGGAACCGGACTATTGCCGGTCAAGACATGATACATGGTGCAGCCCAGCGAATAGATATCGCTTCTTGAATCGGCTGTTCGGGGATCGAGGGCCTGTTCGGGGGAGATGTAATCAAAGGTGCCAAGGGTCACCCCCGATTGGGTCAAGCCATTATCCCGGTGTCCAAAGGATCGAGCCAACCCCATATCGAGCAATTTGGCCTTGCCTTGGGGGGTAATTAGGATGTTTGAGGGTTTTATGTCCCGATGAACCACGCCGCGCTCCCAGGCATGGTCCAGGGCTTGGCACAGCTGTTCCAAATAAAGGAGCGATTCTTCGGAATCGAGCCGACCTTTGCGGTCAAACAGGGCCCGAAGGGTCTCCCCTTCGACATATTCAAATGCAATGAAGTGGAGGCCCTGGTCTTCACCACAGAAAAAGACCCGGACAATATGCTCGTGATCCAACTTGGCGGCACTGCGGGCCTCCTGATGGAAGCGCAGCACGGAGTCAGGGTCGTTGGCGGCTTCCGGGGGCAAGATTTTTAAGGCGACTTGCCGGTCCAGCTGGGTATCTCGGGCCAATAGCACCGCGGCCATGCCACCGGAACCCAAGGGGCCAATCAGCTCGAAGTGGGCGATCTTGGCCCCTTTTAAAAGGGCCTCCATCCCGGTCTTGGAAGGGGAGGAATCGTTCGTCCCTTTTTTGGAAACGATGGTCGGGGGATCTTCGAAGGGGGGCAAGAATACCGTTAGTGGTTCGGAACCATGAGTCAAAGAGTTCCCGGACCCAAGCGGTAGGCCTGGATTCAGGGCTTCATCCTTGTCGGCACCCTGATTCATTGGTACTCCGTAACCTTGCCCTCCCCAATGATTTGGGATTTTCCACAGAGTGAGGCAAAGCTCGACCGGATCCTCCGGAGCCTAATCATCCATGAAGCCCAAACCCTTAAAAGAATTGCGTTGGATTTGAGCTGATACTTGTGATGTATTTTAGGCGATTTACCTAACCGTTGTCAATCAACAATTACTTGGAAGGTCCCCTTTTCGGAAGGTAAACCCGGAAGAATTGCACCTGTAAGCTTGTACAGGTTGAATAGGGCCCGATTGAACAAAAACTCTCCGGAGCCCGCCACGGACGGGGCAATGTAGGGTTCCGTGCCATATCCCCCCTTGGACAACGCCTCGATGGTGGGAAAGTATTGATGGTATTCGTTGCAATAGCCCAAGGTAAGCACTTTGGCCGAGGGAAAGCGCCGTTGCAGCTCCAATCCGTGGCTACAAAAGGGCTCGCCCGCGATACCCACCAGCCCCAAAGCAGGGCCAATCATGGCGACTTCTAGCGGGGTGCTGATCCCCTCGGTGTATTCCCGTTCATAATGCACCACCAATTCGGGGTAGAAGGCATTACCCAGGGTAAGGCGAAAAAAGGGATTTTTCGTGTCAAGGCGCACCGGCAGGCGAATCTTTTCCCGGTAGCTTTTTACCGGTCCAAGTGCCAACGGTTGCGCTTGGGGAATTAAGTCGGTCACCTTGTCGGCCATGGCAAGGCCAAAGTTTTTCCAGCTGGGCTGTTTGGAATCAAAGGGCAAAGACCCGGGCCGGACGACCGCGCCCCCCATGTTGGGAGAGAGGTCGCCGGAAGCCCCTTGGAGGAACAGCACAGGCGTTTTTCCCCGTTCTTCCAAAAGGCGGGCCATTTCGCCCGGCCAATCGGGTCCAAACCGAAGATCCGTCCCCGGAGTAAGGACAGAATGGGCCGCAAAGTGGACGGCACGGGCAATCGGTTTTCCCTGTAAAGAATCGACCACAAGCACGGTGAGCCGACCATCCCTGGGGGGATTTTTGCCTTTATCGTGACGATTTCGGTTGAGAGGCGTCTCTTCGGATACGGTTCGAACTGTACAGGGGACCAGCTGGGTGGAGGCCGTTTCGATCACTTGGTTTAGGGCCAATTCGAGTTGATCATGCCAAGCCTGCCACTGGGGCCAAGCGGCCCCCTGTCCGCTTTCCATGGCGGGGCCGTGGTGGGTATGACTTCCCACAAGAAAGACCGAAGTAATCCCAAACTCTTTGGCTTTGGCCCGAACTCGATCCACAACGGTGGCCACCGGTGCCCGCCCCAAATCCAAAGAGACAAGAACCACCGCTTTTTTGCCATCATGAAGGACAAGGGCCCTAGCATAAAGCGGGGCGATGATACCGGTGGCTTTGTTTTTGCCACGGGCCGCATAGCCCCACATCGGTCCATAGCTTTTTGGGGTGATGTCCACCTTGGCGGCCCCGGCGCGGTAGGCCTCTTGGCCTGTTGCCTTTACCCCACCCAAACAGAATCCAAGCCCTGTAAAAAGGATAAACAGGATTGGCCGAAACATAGGGGCATCTCCCAAAGCAATTTTTATCCGAAAAGGGAATCAACACTGGGGAAGGGAAACCACAATCGGAGCGAAAGCGGAAGGATGGGTTTTTCGGGTAGGCAAATGTGCAAAAAGGCCCCGGGATAAAAACCCCAGAGCCTTTTCTTTTCCGTGGGATACACCCGGATATTATTCGCCGGGATTGATCAGCTTGCGGATGTCATCTTCGGTCACCCGGATTTGAACGCTGATTTCCTTGTCTTTGGCGTCCACCTTGAGGGCATCAAGCACCTTTCCCACATTCTTGGCATTCTTGGGATCGCCAGAAACCAGGAGCTTGGCGAAGGGGATACCCTGCTCGGTGAGCAGTTCTTTGATTTTGGTGGCGGTTTTGTCGTCCTTAGTGTAGGCAGTGAGCGTCGCCTTGACCACATCAGTTAAGCCAAGGGTCAAGGTGATGGAGTTGAGATTATCGCCGATCTCTTTGAACAGCTCTTGAGTGGCTATTTGCTTACGGGCTTCTTCCGTGATGATCGAAACGCTCCAAAGAACTTCTTTCCCCGTAATTTTGGCAAGACCAGCTTCCATGGGACCAGCAAATTTTTCGGACGAACCGCGTCCACCCTTGAGGGCGCTGATGACATAGTCCTTTACCGTGGAGGCCACAATGGCATTGTTGTCAATAAATGTGAGGAATACTTCCTGACCTTGGGCTGCAGCGGTCCAAATGGTTTTGCCACCTTCGTTGATCTTCTTGATTTCTGTCCCGACTTCCTTGGCCTTGTCTTCAATCGTCTTGGTGATCTTGGCGGGATTGAATTTGCCGCGAAGAACCACAACCGCCTTGATCCCCTTTTCCGGGTTGCCGGAGCTACCGATGGTAATGGAATCCAAGTCGTTAAAGGGGTTAATGCCGGTGGCCTTGATCAGCTTTTGGGCTTCATCGTTAGATTCGAGCGCAAGGCGGGCCAAGCCATCAATGCCAAACTTTTTGAGGATGGGCGCTTCCAGTATTTGCTTGAATTGAATGCCAAAAACGGACTCGGCATCGGCGGGAATCAGCTTATCCACATCCACCGCGCGAGCGGGACTAGCAACCAACCCACCCAAAGTGGCGATGGCCAGTGCGGTGTACAGCCAAGTCTTTTTAACGAATTGCAACATGGGTATTTCCTGAGGGTGGCGCTTGTTTGTGTTTGCTGGGGATTGCCAAACGCCCAAGGCACCCCGCCGGGTAAAGGATTCCTCGAACCGATCCCGGCCCCGTATTCTATTTAAGATGACAAAGGAGGAAGTTACCGTCAACAGCAAATCATGCCAAAGGGGAAATATTCCGAAAAGAATGAGCTCTTTTTCATTTATTCGATTTTATTTATTTTATCTAAAACCCGCATTGTTAAGCATTTCAAATAGCCCGATTCGGGGCAGGTCACCGAAATGGGATGATCGGGTGCCGCCCCGGTTCTTCCCAAAATTTGGACCTCTCGTTTTAAGGTGGTGGCTACTTGGTGGACGATCTCCTCGATTTGTTCCATGGAAATCAATCCGGAGCAGCAACAAAGCACGAGAAAGCCAGCCGGTTCAAGGAGTTCCATTCCCAAAGTTTGCAGCCGCCGATATCCGGAAAGCGCATCATCCACGGAGCCTCGACTTCGGGCAAATTTGGGCGGGTCAAGAATGACCATGCCATATTTTTCCCCCGCCTCTTTGCGTTTTGCCAATTCGGAAAACACTTCCGCTTTGTGAAACTCGATGTTAAAGCCGTTGTGGCTGGCGTTTTTTCGAGCCAGCTCTAAGGCCCCTTCGGATTGGTCCAGACCAACCACCGACTTTGCCAGGGCCTTGGCCGCGTGAAGCCCAAAGCCACCGCTATAACAAAACACATCCAACACGGTTCGTCCCTTGGCAAGGCGGGCCACAAATTGGCGATTGTCCCGTTGATCGAGGTAGTAGCCGGTTTTTTGACCCTCGGTAAGGTGGACAAAAATCTCAAGCCCAGCCTCTTTGATGCGAATGGGGCCGGTCGGTTCTTCCCCCCAGAGCGGACCGTCTCGAAGGTCGATCCCCTCCAACTGTCCCACACCCTTTTCGGTACGAAGGTAAATCCCGCGTGGGTGCAGGATGTCCAAAAGGCATTCCACCAGCATATCCTTGCGGCGGGCCAGACCCAGCGAGGTGATCTGAACCGTAAGCCACTGGCCGAACCGATCCACGGTAAGCCCCGAAATCCCATCCCCTTCGGAATTGAGGATGCGACACGCCCCCTCGGGATCCATCAAGCCCAAGTTCTCCCTAAGGCGGACCGCATCGGCAATGCGGGTGTGAAAAAAATCCCGTTCGAGCGGCTGTTCGGTTTCCCAGCTATAGAGTCTGACCCGAAGCTTACTTTGGCTGTTGTAAAAGCCCCGGGCAATGGGTTGTCCCCCATGGGCAACCAGCAAAACTTCGTCGCCGTCCTGGGGATCCCCCTCCACATGGGAAATCGCCCCGGGGAAAACCCACGGGTGGCGTCCATAAAACGGCCGCGCTTTTTTGGGCAACAAAACCACTTGGGCAAGAGCCATGTCCGAAAGATCCCCAAAAGGAGGCGGAATACGAAAAAAAGGGCAAAACCTTGGCTAGGCCCTACCCGTTTGAACGGCCTCAAGAAAACCCAAGGTTCGCTCTAAATCCGAGGCCGATCTTTCTACTGAAAGGAGGGCCTTGACTCGAAGAAGTAGGTCGATCTTTGGAATCGGTTTGGAAATGAAATCGTCCGCTCCCGCTTCCACGGCCCGCTCCGCATCGGCGTCCTGATCCAAAGCGGTCACCATGATGACTCTGGTTCCCCGCAAAAGGGCATCGGCACGCAGGCGTTTGCACACCTCGAAACCACTGATTTTGGGCATCATGATGTCCAAAAGAATCAGGTCCGGAACAAACAAGGCGGCCTCTTTTAGGGTCTGTTCGCCATCGCGAACCACCCGGATTTCACAAGGAAACCCATCCAGATAAGCCTCTAAAAGCTCGGCACCCTGCGGATTATCATCGGCAATCAAAATCTTTGGGA
>SIAL01000025.1 GCA_009691815.1 Gemmataceae bacterium
ATTTTACTTGGAAAAATAGGCGCTGTTGGGATCTCCCTTGGAGAGCATATAGGCAAGTAGGTCGAACACTTCGTTTTTATTTAACGAGTCGATCAACTTGGCGGGCATTAAGGAAATGGGGGATGGCTTAACCATTTCGACATCAGATTTTTTGATGTCGATCACTTTTGTGGAATCTTCCGGGTCGGTTAAAACCAATAGGGAATTGGGGTTTTCACTGACAATCTTGCCCGAGATCAATTTTCCCGATTTGGTTTCCACAATGACGGCTCGGTATTGGTCTGAAATTACCTTATTGGGATCCACAATGGACTCGGAAAGATCTTTGGCACTGAACCGGCCAGCAACCTGGGTGAGGTCTGGACCTGTGGCACCACCCTCCCCATTAAACCGGTGGCAAACAATGCAACGGGCCGAAGCAAACGCTTTTTTGCCGTTGGCAAAATTTCGACCTTTAAAGCCGCCCTTTGTCAGGGTTTCCAAGTCATTTAATTTCCACTCCATTCCAGGGCCTTCCGGCTTGGGCAGGGATTTGAGTGGGGTTGGTTTTCTTAGCCCCATCGCCTCAATTTCCAGCCTTTCGGTGTCCTTGGCATTTTCGTAGGCATCCTTTTCGATATTGTTCAAAAACCCTTGATAGCTAGCCCCACCCGATTTGGTTCTTTCTTCGTTTAGGGCCAAGAAATAGGCTTTGCGATCCATAATTTTCCATTGATCCTTAAGGTTTCTCAGGGCAAAGAGGTAATGGATTTTCTGCGGGTCAGGGGGGTTGATTAACATCTGGGAAAAGGCTCCGCCATAACCCCGGTTTCTGGCCAATAGGGGCTTTACCGATTCATCCAAACTGATGGTCGAGGGTTTTTGGAAAAGGATGGTAGCCTTGGCGGCGATCGTTGGCGATTGGAGGTAAACCAGCAGGTCAATCAACTCCCGATTCACAAAATCGGTTGAGGCAGGGAAAAGCGGGTCGAGTTTCGCCAACACCAATTGAGCGTCCCCCATTTCTGGTTTGCCCATTCTAATAAAAATCAGTTGAAGGGCCCTTAGCCAATCCAACCGAACCGATTCCTCAAGTGTTTGAAAATCCGTTTGAAGAAGCATCGCAATAGCTCGGCTTTTGAATTCTTTTCCCGCTTGATGGGCAAGGGCAATTGCTCCATGGATTTGCGCCAATGGGGTTTTCAATAGGAGGACGGCTTCCTGCCACTGCTCTGGGGGTTTTTGTTCCAATGCCACCCGCGCCGCATAGCGAATGAATCGATCCGGGTTTCCCAAGTTGCCAAGGATGAGTTCATAATCCTCGGGGATAATGACCCCTTTATTATGAAACGCTTCGAGACGGTTTCGAAGTTGCCTCTGTTTTGTCTCTTTGCTCATGGGGTCTGGGGTATTGTCCACAGGTTGGGTGGACTCCTTGCCAACATAAGTGACCCGGTACAGTTCCGATTGGGTCCCTCGGCCACCGACGGAAAAATACATGGCTCCGTCTTTGCCAACGATCACATCCGTTAGGGGAAGCGGTGCCCTTGAAACGAATTCTTCCTTGGTGGCGGTAAAGGTGCTGCCACTTGGGGTTAAGTGCAGGGCATACATGGTGCCAAAAGTCCAATCACAGATGAACAAGGCTTTTTGGTATTTTGCGGGAAATTTGGCCTTTGTGCCAAACTCTACACCCACGGGAGATCCCGGTCCAATGTCGATCATAGCAGGCAAACTGTCGGCGTAATAGGCGGGCCATTTCCCGGTGCCGCTGCGCCAACCCAACTCGCTGCCGCTGGTGGCGTGATTGACTCGGGTGGGGCGATACCAAGGCATACCAAAATCCCATTCCATATCGGCATCATAAACGAATAGTTCCCCTTCGGAATGAAGGGCAAAGTCAAACTGATTGCGATAACCCATGGTGAGGATTTCCCACTCTTTCCCCTCGGGATCAGTGCGGGCAATGTAGCCGCCCGGAGCAAGAACCCCAACGGCATGACCATTCGCGTCCCATTGTCTTGGTAACAGGTGATCTTCGTTCCAGTTGGAGGGAAGCCGACTTTTCTGAAATCCTTGAGGGGGTTGGGTATGGTTGCCGCAGGAAAGAAGAATCCCTTTGCCGTCCGGGGAAAGGCGCAAGGAATGGGGGCCATGTTCTCCGCCCCCTTGGAGGCCCTTAAGCTTGACAACCTCGTCAAATTGGTCATCACCATCGGTATCCCTCAGCCTGTAAAGGCCGTTTCCCGGGGCCCAGTTCGCGCTGACATAAAGACTTCCAAAGGCAAAAAGCATTCCCTGAGCCCCGCTCATTTTCACTTTGAGTTTTTCAACTTTTGTAGGTTCCAAGGTGCCTGCCTTTCCCGGGGTGATTCGGTATAGGCCTTTGTTCTCCTGATCGCTGGCGATGATACGCCCTTTATCATCCAAACAGAGGCAAACCCAAGATCCTTGGGTTTCTTTGGGAACGGAATAGAGCCGCTCGATTTGAAAATGGGGCGACAATTGAAAAGTTTGGTTGCCCGCTGGTGCTTGGGCATTTGCAAAGATATCGGACCAGGGACCATCTCCCATTTTGCCAATTCGTTTTGGTTTTTGGATTTTGGTGGGAGTGGAACTCTCGAAAGCCTTCCAAGAATCATCCGACACCACATAGGTTTTTTGGCCGATTTCAGGGCTAAGGATGAGCTTGAAAGCGAATCCGGCAATATCCCCTTCATTTGCGACCTCTGCCCGAATGATATTGCGCCCGGATTTCAAAAAGCTGGTGACATCTTTTTTAACGGGGGTTTGCCATTCCGAGCTTCGACCCACATCTTTATCGTTGATTTTAAGTTGAACTTCATTGTCACAGGTAAATTTGCAAACCGCCAACATGGGCGATTCCAGCACAAATTCTTTGGTAAGGACATATTTCTTGGAGGGGTTTTCTCCCCAGATCCAAAGGGGGGCCGGACCCTTGGAAAAATCTACCGAAGGCGTTTTGGTTTCAATCATCTGCCGCGGATTATTGGGAGAAATGGATTCTAGGATTTCGGGAATGATGAAGGTTCCCCCTTGGCCAAAGGTTGTCCTTGGCATTGCCACAAAAGCCAGCAAAAGAGAGATGATCAGGGAAAAGGAAGGCTTCATGATGACTCCGTTAGGTGGGCGGGGCAATTTTTCTCAATCGTACCCGGTTTTTTGGGCCCCTTTGCGGGGAAAACGGGCATTTCGGAATGATGGTGGTATACCGATTCCAAGGGGCAGAAACAATTAATTGCCGCCTGAACCCTAAGATAAAGGTTTAGCAAGGTCAAAAGGATTTTACCGTAATCACCCGGTTTCACCTTACATAAATGGTTTTTGTTTCGAAAGTGTAGGCGTAGTGTGTCTGAGAATCATGAATCCCATGAAGCGGTTCGGTTGGAAAAGTTATTGGCCATTGAAGCATTGGGAATCGACCCATGGGGGGGTCGGCTGGACAATCACCAACCTGTGGCAACTGTTCGTACCCTTACGCCCAACCCGGAGGCGCCTCCCGTCGTTCGGATTGCCGGGAGGATTGTGCTTCGCCGAGTTATGGGCAATGTCCATTTTCTGGATGTCAAGGACAGCACCGGCCGCATCCAAGTAATGATGGGGAAAAAGCAAATTGGGGAAACGGGTTGGAAATTGGCGGCCCTTTTGGACCTTGGGGATTTGATCGGAATTGACGGTACTTTTGGCCTAACCAAGACCGGGGAATTGACGGTTTTCACCCAATCGTTGACCATTTTGGCCAAATCCGTCCTCCCGCATCCTGATAAACATGCCGGAATGACCGATATCGAATTCAGGCTAAGGCACCGCTATCTGGACCTTACCTACACCCCCGAGGTCCTTGAACGGATTGAGAAGCGAGTTCGGATGGTGAGAACCATTCGCAAATATCTAGATTCGCGGGGTTTCCTTGAGGTGGAGTCGCCCACTTTGCACTCTTTGGCGGGGGGTGCCGCGGCTCGTCCGTTCACCACGCATCACAACGCTTTGGATATAGATTTGTTCCTCCGTATTGCTCTAGAACTGCACCTTAAACGGTTGTTGGTTGGGGGGATGGAGCGGGTCTATGAAATCGGTAGAGTTTTCCGAAACGAAGGAATTAGCCCGAAACACAATCCCGAATTCACCATGATGGAGCTGTATCAGGCCTATGGCGACTATCGGGCCATGATGGACCTGACCGAAGGAATGGTGATCGCCTGTGTAGAAGAGCTACATCAAGGCCAGCTGAAGATCCCTTTTGGGGAACGGACCGTGGATTTCACCCCGCCTTGGCAGCGGGCAAGCTATGGCGAACTGTTGGAGTTACACACCGGGGCAAGGATCGGGGATGCCGATTCCATTCAGGCCGCCGCTGCCCGTTTTGGCATGGCGACAACGGGCAAGGATTTGGATGTGGTTGTCCAAATGTTGTTTGAGGAAAAAGTGGAAAAGACTCTGGATGGTCCGGTGTTTGTCTTTGACTATCCCGCATCCCTTTGCCCACTTACCAAGCGAAAACGAGACCTTCCCCACCTTGCGGAAAGGTTTGAACTTTATGTGTGCGGGATGGAACTGGCCAACGCCTACACCGAATTAAACGATCCCATCACCCAGGAAAAAGCATTCCGAAATCAGCTTGCCGGACTGCCCGCCGAAGAGTCCATGGCCAAGATGGATGACGAGTTTGTTACCGCCTTAAAATATGGCATGCCCCCGGCTGGGGGACTTGGTGTGGGAATTGATCGGCTTGCGATGCTATTGACGGACACCCAGACAATACGCGATGTTATCCTGTTCCCGTTGCTAAAGCCAGAGGCCAAGGAAGGTCTTTAGAACCCACTAGCAACCGGCGCACCCCATTTCCCGGGTTGCGCCATTCCCGATGGAACCGGGAAGCCAAGAGGTGAGGATTGTACAAAGTATTGCTTTGCCTTAGGTACCTCCAGACGCGCTGGCTGGCGATGGTCTGCATTGTCAGCGTAATGCTAGGGGTCGCCACCTTAATCGTCGTCAACAGTGTAATGAATGGCTTCTCGACCAAGCTCCGGGACCGCCTGCACGGGTTGCTCTCGGATATTGTCATTGAGGCCTATGACTATGACGGTTTTCTAGATCCCAAGGCCAAAATGGCCAAAATCATGGCGGACCCTTATCTGGCTAAGAACATCGAGGCGATGGCGCCGACCCTCGAAATTTTTGCCATGCTTCAATACGCCTACCACGATGTGCCGTTCACTAGGTCGATTCGCCTCATCGGAATCGACCCCCAGAGCCGAGCCAAGGTTGGTGGTTTTACCGAGTTTCTTACCCAACCTGAACGGAAAATTACGCCAAGTTTTGAGCTAACCCCGGAAGCGAAAGCCCGTCAGGCCAAAAATCATGTCCTCGACCGAAAACCGGCCTATTTTCAAGAGCTTCCCTCGGATCCTTCCGCGCCGCCACCCCCTGACCCTCCACCCTCCAAACCCCATGAGCCCCAAGGCTTGATCATAGGCCATGCCATTGCGCATTTTCGAGATCGCACCCAAGGATCCGATGGCCAGGTAAAGGACATTCGAGCGCTTGAACCGGGGGATGATGTGATCATCACCACGGTAAGCGGGCAAAAGATGTCTCCGGTGGTGGACCGATTTGCGGTCGCCGATTATTTTCGATCAGAAATGTCTGAATACGACTCCATGTATGTGTTTGTTCCCCTCGACCACTTGCAAAAATTGCGAACCATGGAAGACCGGGTTACCTCTATTTTGGTCCGCCTTAAGGATTTTGACGAAGCCCCAAAGGTTATCAAACGACTTAAAGAAATCCTCAAGAATGAACCGGTGGAAGTGCAAACATGGGAACAAAAGCAGGGAGCCCTTTTGGCGGCGATCCGAGTCGAAAAAGGTATCCTCAACATCCTCCTGTTTATGATCATCGGGGTTGCCGGGTTTGGAATCTTGGCCATTTTCACCATGATCGTCGCAGAAAAAACCAAAGACATTGGCATCCTTAAGGCGTTGGGCGCCTCCCGTTTTGGGGTGATGCAGATTTTTCTGGGTTATGGCTTGTTGTTGGGTTTGGTGGGGTGCCTATTGGGCACCGCCATGGGCTTGGCCATCACCCACAATATCAACGAAATCGAGTCCATTATCGGCAGTATCACCGGTCAGGAACTTTTCCCAAGGGACATCTACTATTTTGACAAAATCCCCACCGATGTACACCCAATGGGCGTCTTCTTTGTAAATATTGGGGCGGTGCTGATCGCCGTGCTCTTCAGTTTGATCCCGGCCTTTAGAGCCGCCAGTCTCAATCCCGTGAGGGCTCTGCGATATGAGTAATTTGGTTGAGCTTCCTCCAAGGCAAATCGCCAATTCCCTTGAGGCAACCCCTCTGCAGGGCGTGTCCCAGATTTTGAAAAAAAAGCCGGTGGTTTCCGTGGTTGGGTTAACCAAAGCCTACCGGAAGCATGTGCATTCGATTCCTGTGCTTCATGGGGTAAATCTCGAGGTTGAAAATGGCGAATTTATTAGCCTAGTAGGTCAATCCGGCTCGGGAAAAAGCACTCTCCTTCATCTCATCGGCCTTTTGGATTCCATAGATAGCGGGTCCATTCATTTTGAAGGCCAAAGGATTGATAATCTGGCCACATCCGTTCGCGATAAAATCCGCAATGAGGCGTTTGGATTTGTTTTTCAGTTTTATCATCTTCTTCCTGAACTTACCGCCCTTGAGAATGTCCTATTGCCCCTGATGATTGCCAAAGGGCCGTTGAAATGGCTTTTTTCTAGATCAAAGGCCCTCGCCCAAGCCAAGGCACTTTTGGACCGGGTGGGGCTTGGTCATCGGATGGATCACAAACCTAGGGAGCTTTCCGGGGGGGAAATGCAAAGGACCGCTCTGGCAAGGGCCCTTATATCCAAGCCACGCCTACTTTTGGCCGATGAACCCACCGGAAATCTGGACGACGAATCGGGTGCCGAGGTAATTCGCCTGCTTCGCACCCTGAACAGGGAAGAGGGGCTCACTATCCTGATGGTTACACACAACCTCGAAATAACCCGTGACACAGATCGCATTGTCCGGTTGTCCAAAGGGTTGGTAGTGGATGAAGAAGTGCAACCGGAGGCCTGAGCGGTCCTTGCCGGGACCATGGAAACCGTTTGCCTGCTGGAATGAAAACGATCATGTCGCGCCTTGTTTATATTAACGGACAGCTTGTTGAGCACGAAAAAGCCACCATTCATGTTTACGACCATGGTTTCCTTTATGGTGATGGCGTATTCGAAGGATTGCGGATCTATGCCGGCAAGGTTTTCAAACTCCGTGAACACCTGCTTCGCCTTTTCGAAAGCGCCGCCCATATCTGCCTTGGCATTCCGCTTTCCCTTGAGGAATTGACCCATGCGGTGGAGCATACCGCTGCCGCCAACAAAAGAGATGATGGCTACATCCGTTTGATCGTTACCCGGGGGGTGGGCAATCTTGGTTTGGACCCAAGTTCATGTTCTAAGCCGCAAGTGATTATCATTGTGGATGGCCTATCGCTTTATCCCAAGGAGATGTATGAAAAGGGAATGGAGATCGTCACCGCCTCGACCATTCGCAATCACCCCAACGCCTTGAACCCAAGAATCAAATCGCTCAATTATCTGAATAACATTCTTGCCAAGCTAGAAGCCATTCGGGCCGGAGTGCCCGAGGCTTTGATGTTAAACCATTTAGGCGAAATCGCCGAATGCACGGCGGATAATATTTTCCTGGTTTCCAAAGGAGTTTTGCAAACTCCGCACAAAAATGCGGGAATCCTAGAAGGAATCACTCGAGCCACGGTCTTGGATTTGGCCCGTGAACAGCGGATTTCCATCGAGGAGACCGTGCTTACCAGACACGACCTTTACACAGCCCAAGAGTGTTTCCTCACGGGGTCTGGTGCGGAGATTATTCCGGTTACCAAGTGTGACAATCGCCTGATTGGATCGGGGATCCCCGGCCCGGTTACCTTGAAATTGATTCAAGCGTTTTTCAAGTTGGTCCGTTCTTAAAAGGCAACCGCCATGGATATTAGTAGAATCCTCTTTGCGACAGACTTTAGCAAATCAAGCAGCCATGCTTTGGATTATGCGATCCTGATGGCAAAACAGTTTTCCTCTCAGATCCATCTGCTCCATGTGGTCCAACCCGCTCCTCCTTTGGTGGCGGACCTTGCCTGTACTAGCGCAGATTTGGTTTCCGGCTCTTTTGGCTTTATGCGCCATTCCCAAGAACACCTAGCCGCCCTTGGCGAAGAGATTGGCTTGGCCGGCATCAAGGTCACCGTCCATTGTCGGGAAGGGCTTCCCTACGATGAGATCATGGCCATGGCACAAGAGCAAATGGTGGACCTCATTGTCTTGGGTACCCACGGCCTTACCGGGCTTAGTCATGTGCTTTTGGGGAGTGTGGCTGAGCAAATTGTTCGAAATGCTAGTTCGCCGGTCCTGACGGTCAGGCACCCAGATTTTGGTAATTAATCGTTGGGCAAACCACCCCCCCATTGCAGAACCTCGCCGGTATAGAAGGCATGAGCGGATATGCGTTTTTCTCCCATTTGAATGGTGATCATCCCTTTTTCCTGCGTTTTCCAAAGGGGGATTTCCTTGCCAAGATTCCCCCCGGGCAATCGGCTACGCCTTTCATCCCCTTCACTAGAGAAAACAAACTTTGGATTTAACCTCCGCCATAGTTTTTCAGGGTTGGCGGCGGGACTCCCATGGTGGGGAGCCATTAGGATAGTGACCGGGGCAAGGTTTTTATTGGCAAGGAATAGCTCCGTCCCGGGTGGCTCCAGATCTCCCGTTAAAAGAAGTGATCCTTTGAAATAGGTGATCCGAATCACCAACGATGCGGCGTTTTGCTTTGGGGGTCTGGTGTAGTCGGATTCCGGGTGTAGAATTTCATATCCTGTCTGTCCGGAAGCAGCATTCATCCCGGCGTAAATCGTCCGTAAAGGGACGCCCCGTTTGAGCAAACTGTCGTAAAAAAGCACCGTTTCTTGGTCATCCCGGGTGGCAAAGGACGGGCCAACACTGACCATAGAGACACGAAAACGATCCAGAATACCGGTCAGGGCGTTGAAGTGATCCGTATCGGCATGGGAGATAATGATTTCATCAATGGAGGATATTCCCCTTTTCCAAAGGACCTGAGCGATCTTCTTTGAGGCACTTGGGCCTCCTGACAAGGACCCACCATCATAAAGAACAACCCTTCCCGTAGGTTCTTCAATCAAAATGGCGGTGCCATGACCTACCGCAATGGAATGTACCAAAAGGTCATTGGTTACGGGGCGCCAATAGGCGGATGAGGCAAGGCAAACAAGACCAACCGCCCCAAATGCTAGGGACAAGCGTTGAATTCGTGGGACTTTGGGCATCGTCATCCAAGCCAAAAAAAACAACCAACAAAACAATCCCCACAAACTCAGGTTGGGTATATGAAACCATGAAAAGGGGAGGTTTTCTCCCCAATGGGCAATCCAACCGGTCAGTTCAAGAAATGCCGAAAGTCCCATGCCAAAAAGGCGATCCAGGTAGGGGATGGGAATTAAAATCCCAGCCATGCCACAAATCAAACCCCCTGTGCAGGTAAGCATCACCAAAGGACCAATAACCAGTGCGCTTAAACTGATCAAATTGGTATGCCAAGCGATCAGAGGGCTTATTCCAAGCCAAATCCAAGCGTTTACCCCAAAAGCCTCTTGTACAACGGAAACGAAACGCCTCAGTTGGTGCTTCCACCGGGGGGCGAGTCGTTGTTCTAATAAGTCCAATTTTTCCGAAGCTGTTTCAGGGTCGGCATTGGTTAACGCAACTTCCTTTTTTCTTTGCCATGCGTCCAATAGATACACCGCCAAAAAGGATAACTGACATCCGGGTGAAGTCATATCCGATGGTTGGACCAAGCTCACAAGGATCCAAGCAAGGGCGATGATGTTGAGAACAGAGGTTCGCCGGCGAATCCACAAAACCCAAGCAAAGCCCACGGCCATAATGGCGGCCCGGACAGCGGAAGGGCTTGCACCGGTAATCAGGGCATAAAAGATGACAAAAAGGGTACTATACCCGAGGCAATGGCGTGGGGGAAACCCAACGGTTAGGAGCAAAACCCCGACCAACCCACCCGCGATCACCAAATGTTGGCCACTGATGGCCAAGGCGTGAATCGTCCCCGTTTTGATAAACTTGTCCCATTCCAAATAATCGACGGTTTGCGTGTCTCCAAGAAGTAACGCCGGGGCCAAACTTGCCTCTTCCGAGGATGGACCAAGAATGTGGATTAGCCTTTGCCTGGCCCAATCCTTGGCACGAATCATAATCCGCTGAAAAATGCCAAGGTTAAAAAGATCGAAATCCGCCCCAGATTCCATGGCCACCGGGGTTTGCTTTGTTTCCAGTATGCCCGCAAAACCCTTTCGCCTTAGCCAGGAAAAAGAGGGGGATTCCCCGGGATTGAGCGGTGGCGGTAAGGGTCGAAATCGCCCCAATAGTTGCAGGTGATCTCCCGGAACCAAAGCAAAAGGGGCTAGGGGGCTTGTTACCAAAACCTTTCCCGAGGCGGCAAGGGCGGGGCCACCCTCCGAAACAAATTCCAATGCACAGGGAAACTGCATCCGGGGAACTTGGGACCACTCGGGTTGTGTGGATGGCCGCCGTTCTTCTGATCGATCCAAAACCGTGAGTTGGTACAACTTGGGTTCGGCATCCATGGGGGTGGAGAGGGAAAATAATCCGGGGGCGGGAAAATCCAAGGGGATACGATGCCAAAAAAACCCGGCGAAGAAAACTCCCGGCAAGAGCAGGGGCCAAAGGGTGTCAATCATTTGTTGATTAAAGAATAAAACCGCCGCAACCAAAAATCCAAAACTCAGCAAAAGGGCTCCGAGGCTTAGCCCGGGGTGAGACCCAATGACCCACCCCGAAACCATCCAAGACAAGGTGAGGAGCAGGGCGATGGGAACCAGGGGTGCCTGCCAACCCCTCTGCCATTGCCCTTTAATATTTCCCCAAAGGAGTTCCCAAGTGCTGGCAAATAATCCCCTGAATGTGGGTAGGCCAAGTTTAGGTGGGACAGGGAACATCGAGCCAATCTCTTTCGGCTGTGTATATTGGAAGTTTTAGGGTGTTGGATCCGTTATGAAACAAGCAATGGGGAGTTTAAGCCTTCCGAAGGAGTGGTCGCGGTTTTTGGACTATCCCGAAAAGGAGGCGTGGTGGCTGGAATTGGACGATTGGTATGCAGGCCAATGCCTAGATCAAACCCAATCCCAACCGATCTGCCCTCCCGGATCACTGGTGTTTAACGCCCTAGAAAATACACTGCCTGAACAGGTTTTGGTGGTGATATTGGGACAGGACCCCTACCACCGTAGAGGTCAGGCGCACGGTCTTTCCTTTTCGGTTCCCCCCGGGGTGCCCGCCCCTCCCTCATTGGTCAACATTCAAAAAGAATTAAGGCGATCATTTCCCAATCAATTCCAAAAAGTGGCGCCGAGTGACCTTTCGGGATGGGCCAAGCAAGGGGTACTTTTATTAAATACGGTTCTTAGCGTTCGAGAGGGGATGCCCTTTTCGCACAAAAATAAAGGGTGGGAGATTCTTACCGGGCGAATAATAAAGCGCCTAGGAGAGGAAAATAGGGGGATTGTTTTTATGCTTTGGGGCAACCCCGCAAGGGCCCACAAAGATAAAATCATCCACCCTTCCCACCTCATCCTTGAAGCGCCCCACCCGTCCCCGTTATCCTCCCATCGCGGTTTTTTGGGGTGTGACCATTTTCAAAAGGCCAATACCCACCTTGTCACTGTTGGAGCGAAGGCCGTCGATTGGTTTACCTGTGATGGCTTATTTTGAATGGTAACGGATTAAGTGAAAGGGGATTTCTTCCCACCGATCAAAAGGGACGAAAGATTCACCCTTTTCGCTTAAAAGCCGGGCCAAGGATCCTTTGGCAAATCGAAGGTGTGGTTCGACCAAAAGTGCCGGGGCAAGGTCCGTCGGCCCGTCCCCCGCAAATGCGACCCATTGATTTAGGCCTTGATGGCTTTTCACTACCGAAGTCTTGGAAATGCCAATGTTGGGATCGTAATGGGGGGAGTCCTTGGGCAATTGCATGATCAGGCCAAATTCCTTGGAATAGGAACCTTTATTGGCATGAATCGTCGGGGGACATTTGAGATTTTGGGCATCAATAAGCTGTTGAATGTACCATTCGCAACCCGCAGAGGCGATGACCAAGTCCCAGTGGGCAAACCTTAGTTGATCCAATAAAAGGGAAAATTGGGGAGGAAAACCCAGCTCGCCTACCAAACTCTTTAGGGAAATTTCCGACAGCCGAATCTGTTGATAATATCCCGCCAACGCCTCGAAATGGGTGATTTTCCCTTGGCAATAGGAATGCCAAATGGACATATCGTCCCCCAAAAGCCGTTCCAAAACCGCTTGGAAGAAATCGACTTGGGTAAGGGTTCCGTCGAAATCGGTGACCAATATTTTGCGGGGGGAATCGGGGGACTTCATAGGGTGGCTTTATCGGGATTAACCCTGATTTTCAGATTCAAACCCGGACTCCGCCTCACGAAGGATTTCCATGGTGTGGTGGGGGCCGCCACAATCTCTTACTCTTTGAACCAGATTTTCGACAGATCGGGTTAATCGGGACAGCCGGGCCAAAATGGCTAGGTGGCTGGCGTCATCCGTGGCCAAAACAAGGAAAAACAGGTGCGTCAAGCCACCATCCGGGGCGCCAAAGGGTATGCCCGATTGGGTGACCCCCATGGCCATAACACATTCGGATATTTCCCCGGACATGCGTTTGCCCGGATGGGGAAAGGCAACCCCCGCGCTCAAGGCGGTGGTGGCAAGATCTTCCCGATCTTGGAGGGCCTTTAAGACCGCATCCGAATCCCAAACACGGTAAGAGTTGGCCGCCGCGGAAACCAACTCTCTTAAAACACTGGCTTTGGTTTTTCCTTGAAGGGGGTATACCACGCATTCGGGCAAAAGCACCGAATCGCAAATCATGCCCCCCGGGTTTTTTTTGTGGGATTGCACTGCGATCGGTGTGCCTTCAAATCGAAGAAGCTCCGCACACGAACTGATATGCAGTTCCGATTCAATCCATTTGGTGATTTCCGATCGGTGAAATCGCCACTCCCCACCGATCCGCCTGGCAGGTAACTTCCCCCGTGACACCAGTTTGGAAACATCCCTAGCGTCCATGGCTAACCATTTGGCCAGGTCATCAACGCCAAAATGTTCGGCAAGTGGCATAGGGAATGTTTTCCTTACGGAATCCTTTGCTTTATTGGGGACCCAACAAGCCCGGAAGGGTGAAGCCCCTACCATCCTTGAGGAGTTGCCGTTGAGCTTGAGTTTGTTGGCCGAGGCCCCAAAGGCGAATAAAACCCTTGGCGGCTTCATGGTCAAATTGGTCACCCGATTCGTAGGTGGCCAGATCCTTCGAATAGAGGCTATGCTCGGACTTTCGCCCAACCGCCGTACAGGTTCCCTTGAACAATTTGGAACGAACCTGGCCGGAGACAAACCGTTGGTTGGAATGGACAAACGCGGCGAGGTCTTGGTGGAAAGCACTAAACCAAAGGCCGTTGTAAACCATATCCGCATATTCTTGGGACACAATAGTTTTGAACCGCTGAGCCTGTTTACTTAGGCACATGGACTCCAGTTCCCTGTGCGAATCATGTAGTATTACCGCGGCTGGTGCTTCGTAGATCTCGCGAGACTTGATTCCCACAAGCCGATTCTCAATGTGGTCGATGCGGCCAATGCCATGGATGCCGCCGAGTCGATTGAGTTCCATAAGCAGGGGAACCGCGTCCATGGCATTGCCATTGAGGCCAACCGGTTTCCCCTCCAAGAAATCAATGGTAACATATTCCGGGGTGTTGGGTGTTTTCTCGACATCCACGGTCCAAGCATAGGCCTCAGAGGGGGGCTCGACCCAGGGATCTTCAAGGATTCCAGCCTCACAGGAGCGACCAAAAACATTGAGGTCCACGCTGAAGGGGTTTTCCTTGGTCGCCTCAACTTGGATGTTGTGTTTGGAGGCATAGGCCAGCGATTCATCGCGGCTCATTTTCCATTCCCGAACCGGGGCAATAATTTTAAGATCCGGTGCTAGGGTTTGAAAAGTGACATCAAACCGAACCTGATCGTTGCCCTTGCCGGTGCATCCATGGGCGACGGCTTTGGCACCATGCTGCCTCGCGGCATCGACCATGAGTTTTGCGATCAGGGGGCGGCCCAAGGCGGTGGCAAGGGGATATTTGCCCTCGTAAAGGGCCCCAGCCATCAACGCGGGAAATACAAAGCAATCGACAAACAAATTTCGGGCATCAATGGCAACAGCTTCCACCGCACCGGTTTTGAGGGCTTTTTGCCGGATTTTCTCAATATCTTCGCCCTGACCCAAGTCCACCGTGAATGCGACAACATCCAAGTTGTACTTTTCCCCAAGCCATGGAACCATGACGGAGGTGTCCAACCCGCCGGAGTATGCTAAAACCACCCTGTCCCGTTTGCCCGTAGCCGTTGTCATAAAGCCGATTCCTGTTCAAAGTCAAAAGTGTATTGTTGGAACAAAGTTGTTAAAATTCAATCCTAACTTGGTGATCTTGATGCCTTTAGGAGTTTTCGGCGCCTTTGAACAGGCCGCATTAGCCGAAGGATTAGAGGTTTGTGGACTTTTGGGGGGGATACGGAGGAAAAACGCCACGGAAATTTGCCATTCCGTTCCGGTGGTGAACCGGTTGGGTCTTGCGGACCGGTTCGAATCTGAACCCGCTTCCCATTTTGCCGCGTTAAGGATCCTGAGAGAGAAGGGTTTGGAATGGGTGGGTACCTACCATTCCCACCCCCTTTCACCTCCCAATCCCAGCAAATGGGACTTGCAAATGGCTCTTGGCGGGGGAATGGTGGATTTCATTGTGGGAAGGGAAGGAAACCAATGGCTGGGCCGTTTTTGGGATTTTACCTTGGGGTATCCCCTTCCCGTTAGGTTGAGTCCTTGCGCCTTGGGACCCATATGGGACATTTCCCTTCAAGATGCTTCCAGAACCATCTGAATTTCAAGCCGTTGAACCGGCGATTTGCGACGAAGAACCGCCCGAAGCGGGTATCCCAGTTGAGGGTGAAATTGAACCCCAACGAACGGCGGTTTTTCATCCTTTTTCAAGTATTCGAGCCATTGCCTCATTTCCCCAAAAAAGGGGGTGGGAAGGAATCCGGTCCCCGCCTCGTTGGCCTGAAACTGGCCGTCCTTTGAAACGGCCAAAATCTTTCCCGAGGCTACCCGGATATTCCATTGCGAGGGTGGCCCGCCATCATTTACCAAAATGCGAAGGGTATAGGACGAGGGTTGTTTGGCAAGCCAGAGGTTTTCATTTTGTGCCAAGGCGGTTTCGGTGAGAACCTGCTTTTGGTGATAAACCCAAGGGATGGTGATGGCCGCCAGCCCACAAAGAGTCAAAACCCAAAAATAGACCTGCCACGACCTCACGGAGATTGCCCCGGGGTTTGGGGACCCACATAAGAGGCCAGGGCGGCCATCATTTGGGGGAAATTTTGCCGGGAATAGGGGGTCGGAGATTGGTTTTTAGCTGTTCCAAGAGACTCGAATCGTTCCAAAATGGAGCGGCAAAGGAGATGGGGTTTCCAGGAAATCGCACTGGTAGTAGGCCCCACCGTACCTTGGGTTTGGGCGGTGATTTTGGGGTGTTGGTCGAATAATCGGTCAAAACTTTCCCACGGGAAAGCCCGTTTGGGAATCAAAACGAGATCGGGATCCATCGGTAGGTTTGGGTAGCTTCGAAAATGGGGTAGAAAGTGAATCCCCTCCGGAACGGAAGCAAGCTTGGCAAATTGTCGATATTCCTCAAGTAATGGCCCCTCACCCACCATCCACAGGGTGCAGGGCCAACCAGCTAGCCGCACCATGGAAAAAGCCCAAAGCGCTTCCAAAGCCCCCGACCCCGCCACCATGTCCGCCAAACAGACCATTTGAAATCCTTGGCTTTTGGGAACAGGCCCATTTTCGGTTTTGGCGGTGGGAAAGTGTATTTGTGCGGTGGCTCGTTTGCTTAAAAGCTGGGTGATCGAACCGTGAGATTGGGGTAAATCGGCCAACACGAGAGGGATATTTCGGGGAAGCGATAACGCTTGGAAAACGCTTGAAAACCAGCCTAACGATTGAACG
>SIAL01000026.1 GCA_009691815.1 Gemmataceae bacterium
GTGGTCAATGGTCTTGGAACGATCCTCGGTCTTCAGGTCAATAAGGCAATCCGGGGCAACAAGGGTTGTTGCTGATTATTAATAGTCCCATAAGGCTAACAACAAGGCGAGCGGTGGGCGGGACTCAATGATTCTGATTATAAACCGCCACCAAGCAAACAAGAATCAGCGGGCGTTGGCACGGCGCTCACCTGTTGAATCATTTGTCCGACGCTGACGCCTCCGACTTTTAGGGTTTCGTCGAATCGCCGCGGTCTTCCCTAGGCATAAACCAAGAACGGCATGTGCCGACTTCGTTCAAACCGCCCACCAAGACCCCAAAAATCGCCGCATTGGTTATTCCGCCAAAAGTTCGGGCATGGCGCTTCGAGGTTCTTTGAGGTGGGCCCGATTCACCAAATTGCGCACCGGTTCACCCAAGAGCAGCCGCCGGGCCTCATCGGCGCCTTTGGTGCGCATTTCCAAAAACCCCTTGTCGGAATAGTAGGCCACATGGGGCGTCAGCAAAATCTTGGGATGGGTTCGAAGGCGCACCGACACAGGTGGCTCGGGGTCGGTCACATCAAGGGCGGCCCCGGCAAGATGGTTTTGATCAAGGGCCTCGACCAAGGCCTCGTTGTCCACGCAGGGACCACGGGCAGTGTTCACCAGATAGGCGGTTGGCTTCATTTTGGCCAAGGTTTTCGCGTTTAAGATATGATGGGTCTTCGCGGTCAAAGGACAATGTAGGGTAACAAAGTCGGATTTGGCCAAAAGCTCATCAAGCGAATGGGTCTGGGTCAAACCCAAAGCTTTGTCTGTTCCGGGGCGAGCAAAGGGATCGTAATACAGAATATCAAGCCCCATGGGTTTGGCTCGTAAGGCCATGGCGGTGCCGATGCGACCACACCCGATGATACCCAGGGTCCTGCCTCGCATCCTTGGCGCCCCAAAAATCAGCGCGGGCTCCCAGCCGCCGCTCACGATAACATTGTGGTTTTCCACAAGTTTTCGGGGCAAAGCCAGCAGCATCATAATCGCGTGGTCGGCAACATCCTCGGTTCCATAATCGGGTACATTACAGACCAAAATGCCCCGCTCCCCCGCGGCGGCTAGGTCCACATTGTTGAAACCCACACCACAACGAACGATCCCGCGACAGCGGTCCATCTTGGCAATCGCGGCTTGGCCAATCCCAATGTCATGGTACAGTAACAGTGCGTCCGCTTTGTGCGCATGAGGAACAAACTCTTCATCTCGGGTCAAAGCAAGGGGAGTGATGTCGGCAATATCCCCAAGGAGAGATTTCTCCAATTCAACATCGGTGAGATAGTCGGGAACAAGAACCTGATAACGGTGCATGGGGGGTCCGGTGGAACGCGAAGGAGGGTGGAAAACCGCCCAGTTGGCGGCATACTCTAGGGGCCACGCGCAACCCGCCCCCAACGGTTAAGTTAGGATTTGGCGGGGCTTGAGAAAAGGCCCAAGTATGCCGATAGACCAGATTCTATTTGTTCAACAAGCTCGCAACAACCTCCAAGGAAAGAACAATGGAAGACACCTAATTAGGTAGCCTTACAGATTTCCTCATATTCAATAACTAGCCAGAACATCAGATGGAAAAAATTTGTTTAACTTTTGTATCGTCAATTGCTTTGTGCAACTCTACATCTGCCAACATCCTCTCTACAAACCCAGACGGTTTTCCCACATAGGTAATGATTAACTCGTCTCTTGCACGAGTCAAAGCAGCGTAAAGAACCGCCGATTGCCGCCAGAGTTCCCCATCCGGAGTTCCCACCCTAGGATATTTGCCTAAAGAAAGATCACAGGCAATCACCGTATCGAATTCAAAGCCCTTGACCGCTTCTAATCGGGAAACAACGAGGTTTGCGGCAAGCGTATCACCTTGATCCCGCCATTTGTCAAGATCTTCATTTCGTAACAATTCGTGACAGAAAAACCCAAGGCACTCTGCCTCACGCTTAAGGTCGTTTAGAAAATGGACATTCTCACTGACAACTGCAACCCGATTGCTGCTGCGAATTTGAACAACATCCAATACCACACGCAAGTGGGTTTCCGTCTTGCATTCGAGTACCACGGGCCGACCTCCGTTATACTCAGAAAGATCGGGATCCATAATTTCGGTCCCCTCGTCATCCTCCTTCGGTGGAAAGGTTACAGGTAGGTTTAAAGCCGCCTTGAGGATCTGCCGCGTGTTTCGGAAATTTTGTCGCAAAATATCTGCCCGACCCCGAAAGTCAAATCCTCCCTTTCTGCTGTTATGGTGCTTGGGATAAATTTTTTGATTCAGGTCGCCAACCAAAAAGAAACAGTTGAGTTTTTCTGGATCTGCCACCAACTTACGCAACAATTGCATTTCCAATGTTGAGAAATCCTGAACCTCATCCACAAGAACGAAGTCTGTCGAAAAGAGTTGCCGGATTTTGGTCAGATGGGTCGGATTTTCAAAATATTTTGCCGCCCTTGGCGGAAGCCCATCAATGTCACACAGGTCGCCAACTGCCAGCCATTCCTCCCAGGCTTGCAAAATTTTTAGGCAGATTTCCTTTTGCGATTTTGTAAAAACGACGGAACGGCTCTGGCGATGATCTGTCAAGTATTGTTCTCGATCCGGTATTTTATAGGCACTCTGGATATAAACCATTTCTTCTCTTAGGTAGCGTCTATCATCGAGTTTCCCGTTTTCATGTGTCCGGATTTTGCGGATGAATTTCAAGATGGTTTGCTTCGAAAGTTTCTTTTTAATTGGACATTGTCTTGCATTTTGGTCACCAAGCTTCCTATAGAAATCGCTCCAAGAGATCTCCATCTGCTCCCCGGATCGGTGATCAACAAGTCGAAGTTTTTCCCCCGGTTCGAAATGGCTAACACTTTTTTTGAGAAAATCGTAAAACGCCTCGACTTCTAGGTTTTTTGGTTTATTTTCTGGAATTGCCTCCAATGATGATTGAAGCAAGTTGGCCAAAACACGGTTGATAGTAAAGAGCCGGACCATTCGGGTTGGATTTTCACGAGCAAGCCGGGCCGCTCGATGAATGAGAATGAGAGTCTTACCAGATCCGGATGCGCCTTGGAGACGGTAGCCACCCTTGTGATCAAGAACTACAAACTTTTCTTGAATTTTATTTAAATCGAAACGGTCGATGTTTTGGAGAATGGGTCGGAATTGACGCTGGACTTTCAAAACCGTCCCCAATTGTACGAAGTGATCCCAATAACCTTTCGTTTCATTAACGAGAGACTCGTACCTCTCCAATTCCTTGAAATCTCGCTCATATTTATCCCGAACCTCATCAAACTGTTTGAGGGACTCTCGGATCTCCTTAGCTGACCCTTCCCTGACCTCCTTACGGAACTGATCTAGCTTGCGGTGAACATTCTTGCACCGGGTGTGAATGTTCTGGCTTCTTACATACACATTCTGAAATACACTTTTTGATAGCGGCCCGTGGATTTGCACATCTTGAAAAAACTTTCTGAGACTGTCTTCAATGACCATTACTACATTCCATGCTTCTGGATGTTGCTCTAGTAGATCCTTAATAGGTATTAAAATATTTTGGAGAGTTTTGACATTGTTAAAGTGCCCTGCCCACCCTTCCGTCGATATTTGATCAAGTGGTTGCTTTTCCAGATGGTAATAGGAAATAAAATCTTGGACCATACTGTGTCCCCGTTCAATCCAATCGCCGGATTGCACATGCTGAACGGGGGGGCCGCCAAGGCTTGAACCCTCACAGTACCGATCACAAATGTCTTCCATATATTTAGCAAAACCCATACCAATGCTCCCACGAAATGGGCCATCAAAAAGACATAAGTTTGGAGTTATTGTACTAGATTCCGATGGCACTTTTCAAGAACTGGGAACCTAGTGCCTTCAGATTCCTTTGGCCTTTTGTTGTTTCATCCACCCAAAATTCATGGGAAATCTTAACCAGAAATAGTGTTGTTTCTTGGTTGCCAAAAAGGCCCGGTCTATTCGATTCGATCGACGCACACCACATCGCCGAGGAACCATCCCCATTGAATGCTTGAGAAAAGGCCCGGTCTATTCGATTCGGGCGACCGGACCCTCGATGACCCAATACTTTGCCATCGGGTTGCGTTCAATCCCCGACATCTTGCTTTTCCAACCAACCAACCCGCCAATGTGTGATGGCTTTTGTTGACTAGTGACCCGTTACTCCCCACCCTTACCCAAGGTTCCTTTTTTTCCTTCCACCAACGATTCTTGATAGAACGCTTCCAGCCACTTCCCGTCCCTCTGGACCCAGACCGCCCCCACATGATACTTCCCGGAAACCGTTTTTTCTTTGTAAGTGCCTTTAAGGGTCAAGGGGTAATGGACAAGAACCACCCCTTTGGCCATCGAGGTCAGTTTTGCCTTGCCCATCCCATACTCCTCTAACCGGTGGTCCGAAAGATTTTTCAACTGCTCCAAGACAGTCAGAGGCCCACCATAGTACGGGGTAATCGCAATATGGTCCACGGTCATGAGGCCCATGATCCCGTTCTTGTCCCCTTTCACGAATAGCTCGTTGAGGACTTGGATTCCCTTCTCGACCTCCTTATGGCCAGGCAAGTCTTCGGCAGCCACTTTGCCGATACCCCCTATCCACAGGACCGCAGCCAAGACCAACACACCTTTTGGTTTCATCGTAAACCTCCCAGAAAATAGTTTCCATGCCTCGCTTAGGCCATAGCCCAATTTCCTCACTAAAGTGGACCGCTATGGAGCCCTTTGCCTTTTTATGGAACCTTGTTAGTTCCTAGCCAATTCGCCCCACCTCCCCGGCGGCATATTTTCCCGCAAGCTCAAAATAGCTTTGGTTGATCCGCCGGATATGGGCGATCTCGGCATCGGTGACCTCGCGGACAATTCGCCCGGGTAAACCCCGCACCACCGACCTAGGCGGGATTACCCGGTTTTCCGGAACAAGCGTTCCTGCGGCCACCAAACATTCTTCGCCAATGTCACTCCCGTTTAGGAGTGTTGCTCCCATGCCAATAAGCGAACCTTTGCCTATCCGTTTTCCATGGAGCGTGGCCCGATGCCCCACCACCACCTCGTCCTCAATTTCCATCTGAACGCCAAAATCGGTGTGAACGATGGTGCCGTCCTGAAGGTTGACCCGCTTGCCCAGCCGGATCGAACCAATATCGCCTCGAATGATAACCAATGGCCAAAGATTCACCCCTTCCGCCATGAAAACATCACCTGTGACCAGGGCCGAATCCGCGACAAAGGCGCCTCCCAATTTCCTCATCCACGCTGCGTTCATCGAAAGACTTTCTGTCTGTTGTTTCAAGTTTAAGGATAGAGTAAAACACCTTTTCGAACCGCTTCAAACTCAAGAAGGCCCGGTGCAAAACTGGCAAGGATAGCATCAAGGGGCTTTTGTTCCCTAATCATGGCAAGTGCGGCCTTGTTGACCAAAAGCTTTTCCATTTTCCCAACCTGCCAAATGTCCCCATGCACTTTGCCAAGTGACAAGGCCAAGCCGATTCCCAGCTCCATCGGGTCGACTTTTGACCAATCCTCGACGATGATGTCGAGTCCCTGGCAAGGTTTTTTGGCAAACAGACTTGCCATCGGGGTTCGGGAATGGGCCATAAAACGGACTCCTTTGATTTTCATAGACTTTAGCGATTCGATAACGGCGAAAGGTTCCATCCACGGGGCGCCTATCCATTCAAACGGCCTATCCGTACCCCGACCCACGGAGATGTTTGTAAATTCCAGCATGCCCACTCCCGGATAAAACAGCGCCGCCGGCAGGGATCGTAAATTGGGCGATGGAGCAATCCATTCCAAACCGGTCTGTTCAAAGGTCATCGCCCTAGTCCACCCTTTCATGGCAATCACTTCGAGGTTAACCTCTGGGAAAGACTTTTCTTTGCCGTGGCGATTCAAAGCATAAAGCTTGGCCAATTCGCCCATGGTAAGGCCGTGCCTAGTAGGGATTCGATGAAAGGCCACAAACGATTCCGCCCCCGGGTCGGTGAGAGGACCACCAATGCGATCCCCCCCTATGGGATTGGGCCGATCCAGCACGATAACAGCAACCCCCGCCTCCGAGCAAGCCTCCATTAACAGGCCTAGAGAGCTGGAATAGGTGTAAAAGCGACATCCCGCATCCTGAATATCAAAGACGACCGCGTCCAGCCCCTTGAGTTGTTCCCTGGTCGGCTTGCGACGGGCACCATAGAGGCTAATTACCGGCAAATCCGTGGCAAGATCCACGGAATCGCCCACCGCCTGATCCAACTCTCCACGAATACCATGTTCCGGGGAAAAGAGAACTTTTACCGTTACTCCGGGGGCCCGTTGCAAAATGTCAATGGTGGAACGCCCTCGATTGTCCACCCCCGTATGGTTGGTGAGGATGCCAATTTTTTTCCCTTTTAGGTGGGCAAAGTTTAGTTCTCGCAAAACCATCAATCCCGTTTTTACTTTGGGTTCGACGGGGGTGGGCATCACCATCTTGGCCGCCTCGGTGGTAATCAAACCCCGGAGGCGTTGCACATCCCCCTTGCCATTGGGGTGGACCCGATGGGAAAGAAAGATCACCGCCGCATCGTGGACGGGATCTATCCAAATCGCTGTTCCTGTAAAGCCGGTGTGGCCGAAACTGAGTCTTTTGGAAAACAGTTCTCCCCGATTGAACGAATAGGCAGTGTCCATGTCAAAGCCATAGGTGCGAAAGCCACCGGGAATCTCACGGGCCATAGTCCATTCCCGAACGGTTTTAGCCGACAAGATCCGCGTCTTTCCCAAGGCACCTTCCGCCAAAACCATGCGTGCGAAAAGGCCCAAATCGTTGGCGGTGGAAAACAGACCCGCGTGACCCGCCACGCCACCCAACCGAAACGCCCGAGGGTCATGGACCTGACCACGCATCCACTTGCCTTCGCGCATTTCCGTAGGAGCAACGCGGGCAACCAAAGCGGGATCACTAACCCCAAAAAGGGTCTCTTTCATGCCCAGTGGAGCAAAAACCGCCTCCTGACAAAACTGATCCAGCGGTTTTCCCGACACCCGGGAAACAACCTCTCCCAAGACGATGTAATTGACATCGCTATAGCGAAACTTGGCCCCAAGGGGCGAAATCAACTTGAGTTTGCAAAGGTGAGCAAGCGACTCGGCCCGGTCCCCCTCATACTCTTTCATCGGATTGTCTGCGATCAATCCCGAGGTGTGCAGTAGCAAATGTTCCAGCGTGATTTGATCCTTGCCAAAGGGGGCAAAGTCGGGCCAATGCTTTACCACCTTGTCGGTCCATCGGATCTTTCCCCTGTCCACAAGCACCGCAATCGCCGTGGAGGTGGCAATGGGTTTGGTAAGCGAGGCTAGGTCAAAAATCGTCTCGACGGTTAGGGGTTCGACAACTGGGGCAACGGCCCGATTTCCCCAAGCCTTTTCCAACAAGACCTTTTCTCCCCTTTGCACACGGACAACCACACCGGGGACCTTTTTGGCAGCCACAGCATCACCAACAAGGCGATCGATGGTTTGCCCGGGATCCTCCCGCCAAAAAAAAGCAAAAAGGAGCAAACTGGACCATACAAAGATATTTCCCATGTTTTTTAGGTTCCTTTAGGGTTTTCGTTGGCTCTTATTGGAGCGCAGTTCTAAAAGTTTGGCGGCCATGGCCATTCCCCTTTCCGGCAGGGTCGCGATCAAGTTGTTGGTTTCCCCCAAATCTTGGGAAAGGTCAAACAGCATTCCCGCCGGGTCCTGACCCAATTCCGTGTCGGTTCCCTGTGCTCGCTTGGGCCCTTTGCCCGGTTCGATGTATTTCCAGGTGCCCTGACGCAGCGATAAACGGTTGGCATGTTCGATCAAAAACTCGCGCCCCTTGGGATCATGGCCCAACAAAGCGGGCAGGGTATTCAGGCTATCGGGGCTATCCCCTTCCTTAAGAGTCTGCCCTAGGAGACTGGCGAAGCTCGACAAAAAATCGACCTGACAAACAAGGGCATTGGAGACGGATGGCTTGATCATCGCGGGCCATCGCAGCAAAAACGGGATGCGAGTGCCCCCCTCAAAGTTGGAATATTTCCCGCCACGAAGAGGACCGGCAGGTTTGTGATCGCCCAGTTTAACCACCGCATCGTCATAGTAGCCATCGTTAATGACTGGGCCGTTGTCCGAGGTAAAAATCACGATGGTGTTCTTGGTCAAGTCGTGTTTTTCCAAGGTTTTCAGAATCTCGCCCACGCAAAAATCGGCCTGAAGAATGCAGTCGCCCCTAGGGCCCATACCCGATTTCCCCACAAATCGTGGATTAGGCACACGGGGTACATGAATATCATGCAGCCCAAAATAAAGAAAAAACGGATCCTTTTTGTGGTTCTCGATAAATCGGGTCGCCTTTTGGGCTAGGGTGTCCGCCATGGTCTCATCGTCCCAAAGGGCCGCTTTGCCACCAGTCATCCAGCCGATCCTGCTGATGCCCTTGACGATGGTCATGTCGTGACCATGATGCCAACGCATCCGCAATAACTCGGGATTTTCCTTGCCCGTGGGCTCGTTCCCCACCTTTTTCTTAAAGCTGACCTCGATAGGGTCCTTGGAATCCAACCCTGCCACCCGACCGTTTTCCACATACACACACGGGACTCGATCACCGGTCGCGGGGATGATAAACGATTCTTTGAAACCGACCTCGGCCGGGCCGGGTTGGATAAGGCCATTCCAATCGGGACCATTCGGCCCACCCAAACCGAGGTGCCATTTGCCCACCACCCCGGTGGTATAACCGGCTATTTGAAAAACCTTGGCGAGCGTGTGGGTGGTCGGGGGAATAATCAACGGGGCGTTTCCAGGAAGGACTCCCGTGCCCGACTTACGAAACGCATATTCCCCGGTCAACATCGAAAACCGAGACGGGGTACAGGTCCCCGAGGAACAGTGCCCATCGGTAAAGCGAATCCCCTCGGCGGCGATCCTGTCGATGTGGGGAGTGGTCACCCTCTTGGCTCCATAGCACGAAACATCGCCATAGCCGATGTCGTCGGCATAGATCAAAACCACATTGGGTTTCGTCCCGTCCGCAAACAGTTGCAGGGGCATCACCAAAATCAAGCTGGCTAGAAACAATCGCCTTGTCATGGACTTCCACCATTTCTTTGAAGTGGGCACCCTCTTTTTGTACCTTTTTGGCGGGTCTGGTGGTAGGGGCCTTTTTAGTCCTTCACCGAGGGTTCCCAACAGCAAGGGGGCCATTAAAGGGGGCATTGCGGGTTCGGCTCCCTTTTTGGATCCCCTGTTTATGGGGTAAAATTGCGGACACGGTGAAGGGCAATGGGTAGAACAGCATCATCCTTAAACCCCTTTTCAGGGCCAAGAAAGGCGCCATGCCATGAATCCCCTTAAATCCATCATCGAAGGCACGCTCCAACCGGATGGCCCATTGGTTCTTGACGAAGCCCCCAATTTGCCCCCCGGCCGGGTCAAGGTGGTGGTGAGAGGGAATGTTTCCGATAAAGCCCTATCGCCAGAATTCTTTCAAATGATGGAAGAGATCTGGTCCGCCCAACAATCAAGAGGCCATGTGCCACAGAGTGCTGATGCGTTGGAAACAGAACGGCGGAATTTTCTTGACAAATGAAGCGCAATTGGCCACCTTTAATGGCATCAAAGTTGAACTGCTAACCTAGCCCCGGCCCAGTCGAGAGAGTACCGCCAACGATTTTCCGTTTCGCTCTTGCCCCTTTTTCAATCCTATTTCTCTTGCTTTTGTGAAAATAGCCACCGCATCATGGCCGGTTCCGCATAGGCCCTGTTCCAAGCATCGTGGCCCACATCGGCATATTCCGTGTATTTTGGGTTCGCCCCGGCCTTTTTCAGCGCTTCGATCATGTTGCGCGATCGCTCCGGAATCACAACCCCATCCTTGGCACCATGAAACGCCCAGACGGGTACTTTGGCGGCCTGAATACCTTGCGACTCATCGCCTCCCCCGCACACAGGCACCGCCGCCGCAAACCGATTGGGATACCGACAGATCAAGTCCCATGCCCCATAACCACCCATGGAGAGCCCGGTCACATAAATCCGCGATTTGTCGATGGGGTGACTTTGCTCAAGAGAATGCAACAGTTTTAAGAGCAAGGCCTCCGGTTCGCTTGGATCTTTGGGCATTTCATGCGAACGAAGTGACCAATCGACCTCCACCCAGCGTTTCCCGTCGGGGCACTGCGGAGCGATCAGAAAACAGGGAAAGTCCTTGCGGGCGCCAGGCGTGGCGAACTCTTTCACCCCATGAACAATGGGCGTTTCGTTTTCGGTGCCCCGTTCCCCGGCGCCATGAAGAAAGATCACCAGCGGATAGGTGGTGCCTTTTTCCTCCTTTGCCGGTCGCAATAGTCGATACGGCAGAGACATACCATTGGCTTGGAAGGTTTCCTTGGTAAGCAATTTGCGCCAGTCCATCGGTTTTGACTCTCCTGGTTTTGAAATTTGGGCGGGTACGATCAATGAGGTCTGGGTGGCCAACAGCAACACAAAGGCAAGCATCGCATTTCTCCCAAAATGGAGCGGAATCTCATTCCCCACGGCGCGGGGTTTCCTAACCCATTAGAATACAACCTCGGCCCCCTTTTCCCGGAGTGCTTTCATGTTGCGCGTCCTTTTGTTTGGGTTATTGCTGATTGTGAGCGGGTCCCTGCGGGCGGACTATCCGTGGGACAAGGCGGCACTAAAGGCTGTCTCTGTGGCGCCCACTTGGGGGACGAATGCCACCGGCCCGCGCGAATTGTACTATCCCGGCGTTTTTTACAACGGCAAGCCTACTAGGGTCTTTGCCTACTATGGCAAACCCGAGGGCAATGGGCCCTTCCCCGCCATGGTTTTGGTTCATGGGGGCGGCGGCAAGGCCTTTCCCGATTGGGTGAAACATTGGACAAATCGGGGCTATTGCGCCATCGCCATGGACCTTTCCGGCAACTCGCCCACGGGCCGCCTTGCCGACGGCGCGCCCGATCAATCCGACGAAACCAAATTCAAGGATTTCTCCATGGACAACCCCCGGGAAATGTGGAGCTACCACGCCGTGGCCGATGTGATCATGGCTCACAATCTGATCCGCTCCTTCCCCGAGGTCGATCCCTCGCGCATCGGAGTCACCGGGATCAGTTGGGGCGGTTATCTGACCTGCATTGTCGCCGGGGTCGACGACCGTTTTGCCGTGGCCGTGCCGGTGTATGGATGTGGTTTTTTGCACAAGGACAGTGCCTGGAAGCAATCGCGCTTTGACAAGATGACCACGGAGCAAAGCACCCGCTGGGTCAACGCCTTCGACCCCTCTCAACATGTCAATTCGACCAAATGCCCCATCCTGTTTCTCAATGGGACCAACGATTTCGCCTATCCGATGGGGAGCTATTTGCAAACTTTTGGGTTGGTGACTTCCCCCAAAACCCTGTCGATGCGGATGAGGCTCCCCCATGGGCACATTTGGACATTCGGCGAGGTCGATGCCTTTGTGGACTCGGTTCTCAAGGGTGGCAAGCCGTTGCCCAAAATGGGCGATTTGAATTGGGAAAAACCGACCGCGAGCACCACCGTATCCTCGGCAACCCCGCTTCGCGAGGCGAAGCTTTTCTTTGCCAAGGCCGAGGGTCCCTGGCAAAAGCGAGATTGGAAATCGGCCCCTGCCACCATCAAAGACGGCCGTATCACCGCCGTGCTACCCCCGGATCGGCCCATTGCGTTTTTCCTGGGGGTGGTGGATGACCGTGGCCTTGAAGTAACCACCACCCATAAGGTGTTGGAAAAATAGGCGGCGGAAAAATAGGCCCAGATTGGGGACGCGAACCTTGGTCAGGGGCCTTTTTCCGGCCAATGCAAAGCGGCTTTGCGGATACTCTTTCGCCGGGTACTTGGGAACATGGTACAATGAAGGAACTCCCCCCATGACTTGCCCATGAGTTCTCCTCCATGCAAGCGGCCTTTGTATTTGCCTTGGTGATTGGTTTGGTCCCTCCCGATTTTGAACGGGAAATTGTACCTATTTTGGCGGCAAAATGTCTAGGTTGCCACAACAAAAACGAAAGCAGCGGCGACCTCAGCCTACAAAGCAACGATGCCCTTAAAGACCTTGTGCCAAATCCAGGTCCCGAAAAAGGCGAGCTGTTTCGCCGCATCCATAGCCAAGAAATGCCCCCCAAAGACAAGGGAAAAGTCCTTACCGAAAAGGAAAAACATACGCTCCTTGACTGGGTTCAGGCAGGAGCCTCTTGGCCCACCAGACGAAAACTGGGGCTTTATGAAAAGACCACGGCGACCGTCGGCGGTCTGGATTGGTGGTCGCTTCAACCGATAAAAAAACCCACCGTTCCACCGCTTCCGGGCAACCAAAACCCCGTCGACGCCTTTGTACAAAAAGCCCAATCATTGCGACAAATGACCCCCGCCCCGGAGGCGGACAAACGCACCCTCATCCGCAGGCTTTCCTTTGACCTTTTAGGACTTCCCCCATCCTTTGAAGACACTAAACAATTTGAGGAAGACAAACGCCCCGATGCCTACGGCCGTCTGGTGGATCGCCTTTTGGCGGATCCCCGTTTTGGCGAACGCTGGGCGCGCCATTGGCTGGATCTGATTCGCTACGGCGACACCAATGGCTATGAACGAGACGGCGACAAACCCTTTGCCTGGAAATATCGCGATTATGTAATTCGGTCCATCAACGCCGACAAACCCTATGACCGTTTCCTCATCGAACAAATGGCGGGTGACCAGCTTCCTAACCGGACCGAGGAGACGCTTATCGCCACCGGAATGCTCCGGGTGGGCACATGGGATGATGAACCCAATGACAGGTTGGAATACACCTATGATCGGCTGGAGGACATGGTTCATGTCTCCACGACGGCGTTTCTGGCGATGTCGGTGAAATGCGCCCGTTGTCACGACCACAAATTCGACCCTATCCCCCAAGAGGATTATCACAAGGTCGCGGCGGCATTCTGGCCGGGAGACCTTGTGGGCAATGGCCAAACCAAAGTGGATGGTTTTGATGTCCTTGCTTGGACCGATTTACCGGGAAAGCCAAAGCCTCTGCATCTGCTCAAAAAAGGAGATCCCAGACGGCCCGGACTCGAGGTTGGCCCGGGGTTTGTGTCGATGATTCCTGCCCTTGAGGCACAGACAACCCAAAAAAAGGAGGTCCTAAATCGCCGCCTGGAGCTGGCGAAAAACCTCGCCCATCCCAACAACCCCCTTACCGCCAGGGTCGCCGTCAACCGTATTTGGCAACAACACTTTGGCCAAGGAATTGTTCGCACACCGGATAACTTTGGATTCAAAGGGGACCTTCCCTCCCATCCGGAATTGCTCGACTTCCTCGCCCAAGAGTTCATTAAAGGGGGCTGGAAAGCCAAACCAATTCATCGCCTGATCCTTGCCTCGGCAACCTATCGGCAATCGTCGATCCATCCTCGGGAAGCCGACTTTTCCAGGGTCGATTCCCTCAATCGTTTTCTCTGGAAAGCCAACCGGCATCGGCTCGACGCCGAAGCCCTAAGGGATTCGTTGCTATCGGTGGGGGGCGGACTGGATACCACCATGTTTGGGCCGGGCATCACGCCCACGCTGACTAACGAGGCTCTTGAGGGCCTATCGAGAAAGGCCGGGGCGTGGCAGCCATCGCCACTCGACAAACAACGCCGCCGGAGCATTTACATTCATGTGCGGCGGTCCTTGATCAATCCGTTGCTTGGGACTTTTGATTTTGCCGACACCTCAAGACCCTGCGCCCAAAGGGATGTGACCCTTGTTGCTCCGCAGGCGCTCATGCTTTTGAACGATGGCTTTGTTCATGCGGAAAGCAAGGTCCTTGCCCAACGGGTAAGTAAGGCAAAGACCGATCCCAAGGGGCGAATTCAGGCCGCATGGCGAATGGCGCTAGGGCGCGATCCCACCCCCCATGAGGTTTCCCTTGGGCTTGATTTTCTGGCCCGGTTGGGTGACCAAGAGGGTCTCCGTAAACTTTGCCATGTTCTGGTCAACACCAACGAATTTGTTTATGTGGACTAACTTGACATGAATGCTCGCCAACTTTTTCCCTGTGGACTCAACCGGCGCGAAGCCCTGTGGCAGATGGGCGGCGGGTTTACCGGCATCGCCCTAACCGCCATGCTCGAAGAGCAGGGTTTCTTTCGCAAACATCTCCAGGCGGCGGAGCCAACCCCTCAAGTTGCCAGCCCCCACTTCGCCCCCAAGGCCCGGGCCGTGATCCATCTGATGATGAACGGCGCTCCGAGTCAGGTAGACACCTTTGATCCCAAACCCTTGCTTGAGAAATATGCGGGCAAGGCTCTTCCTCAGGACAAAAAATACATCAACTCCGGCGGGCGCAAGGTGGGGTTTTTAACCCCGGCGTTTCGGCCCTTTCGACCGGGTGGAAAGAGCGGCATTCCCGTCTCCGACTATTTTCCTCATGTGCGATCTCACGCGGACAAATTAGCCGTGGTGCGCTCTTGTCACACCGACAGCCACGCCCATGGTAGCGCCCTTGTCGCCATGAACACGGGTAGCGTTTTCATTGGCAGGCCATCGCTAGGTTCGTGGTGCGTTTATGGGTTGGGAACGGCGTCCAAAAACCTCCCTGCGTATGTCGTCATGATGGACAAGCGGGGCGGCCCCATCAGCGGTCAGCCCAATTTTGGGTCCGGTTTTATGCCCGGCCAATTTCAGGGAACCCTTTTTCGTCCCGTCGGAACCCCCATCCTCAACCTCAGGGGACCGGATAGTCCCGCCATTCAGCGGGCGCAATTGGACCTTTTGGCAAAACTCAACGAGGACCATTTGGCCCTTAGGCCCGGCGGGGCGGAATTGGTCGCCCGTGCCCAAAGCTATGAATTGGCGTACCGGATGCAGGCCGAAGCCCCCGAAGCGGTTGACCTTGTCACGGAATCCCAAAAAACTCTGGATATGTATGGCATTGGCCGGGAACCCACTAATGATTTTGGCAGAAACTGCTTGATCGCCCGGCGCCTAGTCGAGCGCGGGGTCCGGTTTATTCAGCTCTACTCGGGCGGCGGCCACCTGGATGATACTTGGGATGCTCATGTCAGCATCGAAAAAAACCATGGCCAACACGCAAAAGAGGTGGATCAACCGATTGCCGCGCTCCTTTGGGATTTGGAACGACAGGGACTTTTGGAAAGCACCCTTGTTGTTTGGGGAGGCGAGTTTGGCCGCATGCCCTTTAGCGAGGGCCCGGGCGAGCCTGGCCGCAATCACAATCCGTATGGCTTTACTACTTGGTTTGCCGGGGCGGGGATTAAGGGGGGGATCACTTACGGCGCCACGGACGATTTTGGTTTTGAGGCGGTTGATAAAAAAGCCCATGTCCACGACCTCCATGCCACCATCTTGCATCTGTTAGGATTTGACCATGAACGGCTGACCTATTTCCATCAGGGGAGAGACGAACGATTGACGGATGTTTACGGCCATGTCCTCGGCGGGATATTGAGCTAGGATTAGGCAAAGTTACGGCACTGGTGACTCGGTAATTGATCCCAAATTATCAAAGATAAAGGGCAAATTTCCCCCAAAAGCCTCAAAAAATTTGCGGTTTCGGGAAACTATTTGTAACCCAAAGGGAAGAGAAGTAGAGTTCTTGATTTCCCGTTAGGAAACAGCTTCCTAAATCAAGAATTAATCCCATCCTCCAACTTTTTCCCTTTGAAGGAAAAAAAATTGGTGGATTTGGCAACGGAGAAGCCTAAAAACTTCACTGGTGCTTGCCA
>SIAL01000027.1 GCA_009691815.1 Gemmataceae bacterium
GCCAATTCCGGGGATACCTTTGCCGTCGATTTGCATGTCGGATAACCCGCGCAACCAAGAAAGTAGCGACCTCGGAAATTGCGTAGGGTCATAGGCCCTTCACATTCCAAACAGGTTTCGGTGATTTCTACTTGAGGCACAACTTTTTTGGGAGCCGGAGGGGGTATCTTATCGCCAAGTTGTTCTTTTAGCTCTGCCGTCAATTGCTTGGTCGAGCGGCATTTGGGGTACGCTGTACACCCAAGAAAAGGTCCGCGCGGGCCACGACGAATGGCCATAGCTGCCCCGCACTTTTCGCAAGCAATACCCAAATCTACCTGCTTAACGGCCTTGCCAGCACCATCGACATCTTTGGCATTTTTGCACTTGGGGTAACCGCTACAGGCCATAAATGGTCCGCGGCGACCTTCCCGAATGACCATTTCAAGGCCGCATTTTTCGCATAGTTGTCCCGTTGGTTTTACGGAGGCAACCGGATTGCCATCGACACCAATGTTCATTACTGTTTTGCATTCAGGATAGCCGCCACATCCAAGGAAAGGCCCGTTTTTCCCGCTTCTTTCTACCAAAAACTTCCCACAGGTAGGGCAGGGAAATTCCGTTACCTTCGGTTTTTCCCGTTCTTCTCCATCCGCTTGCCCGGCTCGTTTGATGTAGTTGCAATCTGGATACCCGGTGCAACCAAAAAACCGGCCCCGTTTGCTGAATTTTTGCGTAAGCGATTTTCCGCATTTTGGGCACATTTCTTCGGAGTTGGCAAACGCTACCTGGGCGGAGGCTAGGGCTTCTTGAAAAGAGCCATAAAACTCGTCTAGAACCTGATTTCGGGGAATATGGTCGGTTTCGATTCGATCTAACTCCTCTTCCATGTGACTGGTAAATTTCAATTCCATTACTTTAGAAAAGCGTTCCACCAAAAGATCGGTAACCTTCATGCCTATTTCGGTGGCATTAAAACGCCGATCTTTTTGTTCGACATACCCGCGTTCCTGGATTTTGCTAATGATGGCCGCATAGGTACTTGGCCTACCAATGCCCTCTTTTTCCAAGGTCCGAACCAAACTAGCTTCGTTGTATCGGGGTGGTGGTTGAGTAAAATGTTGTGCCGCATCTAGGCCAAGTAGCCCTACCTGATGGTTAACCTTAAGGGCTGGAAGGGTTTCTTCCTCTCCCTTGGATGCCGTGGCAAAAAGTTTGCGCCAGCCGTCAAATTGGAGAACTCTTCCCGAAGCCCGAAATTTACCAAGGCCCGCTTCAATTAGAGCGGTAGTCATTTGGTAAACCGCAGGTTTCATTTGGCTGGCAACAAATCGATTGTAAATTAGTGTGTAAAGTTTTGCCTGCTCGGGGTTAATGAGATTGGCAACCCTTTGTGGTGTCCAAGAAAGGTCGGTCGGCCGGATCGCCTCATGAGCTTCTTGAGCATTTTTTCCAGCTGCAAAACGGTTGGGTTTTTCGGGAAGGTAGCCTTTGCCATGATTTTCATCAATCAAAGTGCGAACCGCATTTAAGGCATCCTCTGAGACCCTAGTACTGTCCGTACGCATGTAAGTAATGAGGGCAACCGATCCTTCACTACCCAATTCGACGCCTTCATAAAGGCGCTGTGCCACGCTCATTGTTCGTCTAGTTTGAAATCCTAATCGAAGGGATGCTTGTTGCTGAAGAGTGCTTGTTGTAAATGGAGGATTTGGGCGATCTAGTCTTTCTTTCTCCTCAATATTGATGACTTTATAACTTGCGGTAACCAGAGCTTCCCCAATAGATCGGGCAACCTGCTCCTGGGCACAGGTAAATTTTGCCCCATTCCATTCCACCAAATCGGCCCGAAATCCACCTTTGGGAAGCTCCTGTTTTTGGACCACAACCTCATCGGCATCCGATACCTCGTTTTCAGTTTCTTCCCCGGCGATTTTCCTCGCTTTGCTCTTCGATCCCTTATCCAATTTTACATTTAAGGACAGGCCTTTTCCATTAGCCAAATCAGTTGCACTAAGGAGGGCATCAATGCTCCAATATTCTTCTGCTTTAAAAGCAGCAATTTCTCTTTCCCGATCAACAATAAGTCGCACCGCCACGGATTGAACCCGCCCGGCGGAAAGTTGCTGGGCTAGGCGTTGGCTTAAAAGGGGGCTGATTTTGTAACCCACGATTCGATCCAGAAACCGTCGAGCTTCCTGGGCGGCAACCTTATCCATGTCGATGGGTCTGGGATTGGCAAAGGCTTCCTGAACCGCCTTTTTGGTGATTTCGTTAAAGGTAACCCTTTTGACTTGGTTATCTTTGAGTCCCAAGGCTTCTTTAAGATGCCAGGCGATTGCCTCACCTTCCCGATCCGGGTCAGGAGCCAAATAAACGATTTCCGCACCTTTTGCGGCTTTTTTTAGCGAAGCCAAGAGGGCCTTACGATCATCCAAGGCCTGGTAGGAGGGAATCCAACCCTGATCAATTTCAATTCCCAATTTACTTTTAGGAAGATCCCTCACATGCCCCTTGCTGGCGGCAACCACAAAACCGGGCCCTAAATACTTTTGGATTGTCTTCGCTTTTGCCGGCGATTCCACAATAACCAAGCTGTTTTTCTTCTTTACCGCCACTTTCAATCTCCATCCTTGTTCGAATCACTTACTCAGATAAACTTCAACCGAAACGAAAGTTTGGTTGCCCCAAGGGAACCTCACGCTAAATTAGTCAGAATGGTTTTGGTTTAAGCCAGCCAACCCCTGATTCGCGCTCTAACCGTTCCCTTTGGAAATAAGGGTTACTATAGGGCCCCGTCAAGGGTGGACTTTTTGTCCTTTGTGATTTTCTCCAGGATGGTAATAAGGTTTTCCCATGGCTTTCAACCCTTTTGACCCGATTAGAAAATACCAAAAATCTTTTTTGGCAGCGGCTTGCATCCTCTGCATGGTGGTTTTTATTTTCTCCTTCGGTCCCGGTGACCTTTTTCAAACCGCTTTGGGGAAAATGGCCGGGTCTGGCTCCGGTGCGAGTATTGTTTCCATCGGGGGATCGGAAATTACCGAGGGGGATTTGGACAAGTGGCGAAGGCATCGAGAACGAGCCAGCGAATTTATGATTCGTGCGGGAAGCATCCAGTACAGCAAGCAGGAAATGGATGATCGAAAAAGGGCTCAGGAAAAAACACCTCCCCAAGAAAGTCCTGAACAAATCCAAAGGCGTAGTTCCCTTCAGGCGTTTGCCCAATGGATTCAAGGGGGCGGTTTTGGAACAGGTCCCTCGTATTTTGGTGGAGATCCCACCCGGACCGAAGATCTGATTGATTGGCTGATTTGGAAATATGAAGCGGACAAATTGGGGATAGATGTCAGCCCCAATGATTTGGCCCGAATCTTTAATCGTGAAACCGCAACGGAAGATTGGTGGAAGCCCGGCGACCCTATCACGATGATTCCGGGAATGGAAGATTTTATGAGTGCCCGTTTTGCGGTCCGGGACATGGGACCGGATGAATTATTGGATACCCTGTGCCAAGAATATCGAGTGGTTCTTGCCAAAGAGGCCCTTTTGGGGGAACCTCCTGGTGCCCGAATTGTTCGCGATGGGGATTTGTTCAACCGATTCTCCAATTTTGGCCGCTATTTTGCCAATCCGATGGTACCTACCCCAGCGGAATTTCAAGATTTCTACAAAAAGCAGCGGACCACAATCAATGCCCTGTTTTTACCCATTGAAGTTGGCTCCCTTCTTAACTCGGGAACGGGCCAAAAACCCGAGGAAGCAACCCTTAAGGCACTTTTTGAATTGGGCAAAGATCGTGAACAGAACGCATCTTCTGATCACCCCGCTTTCAAAAGTCCAAGAAGGGTTCAGGTTGCTTATGTAACGGGGTCCTCGGAAACCGCATGGCACAAAAGTGCTTTGGCGCGTATTCAACTCACCCGCATTTTAGCTCCCATTGTTCCGGGCTTTGGTGGCCCAGCTGCCGCCCTAACGAACTTGGCTTCTTGGGCGGATTCCAATGACTTTGTAACAGGAAACATGGGCGTGTTGGGTTGGGTTGATCCCTATTTGGCTTTCAATCGCAAAGATTCTTTGGTGGGAACCCATGACCAAAAATTAAAAAATTCTCGCCTTAGGGGCGGACTTTTAGAATCGTGGCTCACAGCACCAATCGATCAAGTACATGGCATCCATGCCATCAAAGCGGCCCCCGTAGCGGCCTTTATTTTGGGAAATGCAGCCAATTCTCTTGGGGTCCATTCTTTGATTGGAGCCGATGTTCTGTGGAAATCCGCAGCCTTTGGTTCCGAAGCCAAGGACCGGGTTAACTTAATTGCCCAAAGCCGCCTTATTGGATTAGGTGCTTTGCAACCATTGGGTGGCTTTATTCCCTCCGTAGGTGCCATTGCGGCCCTTCTTCCCTCCTTACCGAAATCAAGGGATGAGGCAAATATTGCCAATGAAGTGATTGGTGATGTTGTTACCCTTGCGGCCCAAGAAGATTTTGAATCGACTTGGAAACGACTACAAATTGATATTGGCGCGTTCAAAGGGAAAAATGACAAGGCTGGTGCGGAAACATTGATCTCAACCGAGGTAAAGCGCTTGGGACTGACCTATAAAGCGATGAATTCGGCTCGGGACCTGTTCGATATTTCCAAAGATCCGGCATTAAGTGCTTTCCGATCCGCCTACGAAACTAAAAATCTTAACAGTCAAAATGCGCCTCTGTTTGGTGATAAGTTTTTCCAAACGGAAGGAATCTATGATGCCCAAGGTTGGGCGAATAATATTGATGAAACCAGTCCGATTACGCGTGATAATTGGACATCCTCCAAAGAACCGTATCTTTTTTGGCGCATTGATGACCAACGATCGGTAAAGCGATCGTTTGAACAAGCACGGGGTGATGTGGAAAAATTCTGGTTGACCGGGAAGGTTGCCGTTCCGGCGGCAAGGGACTTAGCCCAGAAAATTGCTGGCCTAGCCAACGATCCCAAAGGCCCCGCCGGTAAGCCTTGGTCTGCCAATTATCGGGATATCCTTCCCGAGGTGGTGACCTTTTTAAGTACTCAAAAGATTAATGGGAAAAATGGCCTGCCCTTTGAGGTGGAAAATGTTTCGCGTTTGATTCCCCAGCGCACCACCAACCCTTTTGAACCGGTTGGGTATGAATCGTTTCGATTTAAAGCGGGAGATATCCCGTTTCCCCGGGAAGGCTTCCTTGACCAACTTTTGACAATGGAGAAGCCAGGCCAAGCTATTGTCCTCCGTGATAAACCTGGAACCACTTTTTATGTGGCGGTTCTACTATCCAAAAATGAGCCTCCCCCAGCGGATTTCCAAAGGGCCTATGAACGGGCGGGGGCGATGGTTGATCGCGATGAGTTATGGAATCGAAGCAATCAGGAAACGCGTCGTAAATATATGATGGGAACCTTCAAAAATTTACGATCCGGCGCCACCAAGGGGAAAGTGGATGTTGATGGCATGATTCAACTACCCAGTTCCGTGAAAAAGAAATCCGAAAGCCCAGATTCCTAATCGCCTTCTGGGGCAAGTCTAAAAAGGAGCTGAAAACCCTGTCCGGCCCTTATTCTGGGTCGTTTGGCAATTCACCATTAATTGCTACAAAGGCCCAAGGGCTACGAAGCTCGGCCCTTATTCTGGGTCGTTTGGCAATTCAACAGATGGTAACTCCCAATCTTCGAGCTTGGGTTTCGGGGCAAATGCGGCAGGAATTTCCAAGATTTCGATGTTCTTTTCTTGGAGTACATGGCTCACCAAAGTGTCCGGAACCATGACCTGAAGGAATATTTGGTCATCCTCGATTTTTTGCATCAATATTTCAGCGTGGGCTCCTAGCCAAGACAAAAATCGGCCATTTCCACTGGAAACCTGAACCTTGATTGGGACCATTCCTTTGGCGACAAAGGCCATGATTTCTTCCTGAAGTTCTTCAATTCCAAAACCGGTGAAGGCGCTTACCACCGCCGTTCTAGCATGTTTCGCCCTTAAAATCTGAATTTGAGTTTGATCGGTAACGCGATCGGCCTTATTTATAACCAATAATGTTGGTTTGGTTTCGCATCCGATGCCTTCAAGGACTTTTTGAACCGCTGCAATGTGTTCCATTGCCAAGGGGTCAGAGGCATCCACAACATGGATCAGCAAACGGGCTTGTCGAGTTTCCTCAAGGGTGGCCCGAAAGGAAGCCACCAAATGGTGGGGCAAGTTTCTAATAAAGCCCACGGTATCGCTAAGGAGGACTTTTTTTCCGTCGGGAAGGATCCATTTGCGGGTTCGTGTATCAAGCGTGGAGAAAAGTTGATCCTTGGTGAGAACCCCCGCCCCGGTTAGCCGATTCATCAAAGAGCTTTTGCCGGCATTGGTGTAACCCACCAATGAGATGGTAAATTCACTTTGGCGTGTTTGGACTTCGCGTCGTTTCCGAGCCTGCACCTCGCCAAGTTTTTGTTTTAAATCCCGGATTCTTGACTCCACCAAGCGCCGATCACTTTCCAACTGGGTTTCACCGGGACCCCTCATGCCGATGCCACCTTCAACTCGACTTAGGTGGGACCACATCTGTTTGAGCCTTGGCAAAGCGTATTCCAGTTGGGCTACCTCCACCTGAAGGCGAGATTCTATCGTTTTTGCCCGAGTTGCGAAGATATCTAAAATGAGTTCACTTCTATCCAAAACTTTGCATTTGGTCACTTCCTCCAAGTTTCGAATTTGGGATGGGGAAAGGTCATTGTCAAAAATAATAACATCCACATCTTTTGCCTGACAAAGGAGTTGAAGTTCCTCCACCTTGCCTTTTCCAATGTAAAATCCGGTGTTTACATTGGTTCGTTTTTGGGTCAATTCTCCAACCGCATAGGCTCCCGCAGATTCTGTAAGTCCCCGAAGTTCTTCCAAGGGGTCATTGGATAAAAAGGGCCTATCCGGAAGGGCAACTCCAACCAGGATGGCTTTTTCGGCTTTAATCGACAATTTTTCACGAGGTGTATCAAATTCCACGGTATCTCCAGTCGAACCATTTGAACAACTTCGACCTTGCTAATTTCCAGCCGCCTAGGCAAGGATACCTTCCTTGAAGAAGGGGGTGCGTACCTGTATTTATCCCAAGGTGTACCTAGGTTAATTATGGGGAAAGTCATCCGGCGACCCAAGATCGTTTCCGAGGTTTGGGCCACAGGGGCGTTGATTTATGGTAGTATCCGTTTCCAGTCATTCCGTAAACAAATCCAACGGGGTAACCCCGGTAGCAAGCGTTCCAGAAAATTTGAACCTTTTGCATGAATTACCTCTGTCTTCGCTCGAAACACCTTCCCATTTAACACCTTCCCTCCTGTACGATAGCGACCCACAACAAACCCAGGATTGGATTGAATCGTTGGATTCCGTCATCAAAGTCGACGGGACAAAACGGGCTGAATTTCTGGTTAATGAGGTCAATCGCCGGGCCCTTCAAAAAGCACTGCACCCGACCAACCCCGCCTCGACCCCTTACATAAACACCATCCCTGCCTCCGCCCAGCCAGAATACCCAGGCAATCGTGAACTCGAACGAAAGATAAAAAGCTTGGTTAGATGGAATGCCATGGCCATGGTGGTTCAAGCAAACACCCGGGATGGCACCATTGGCGGGCATATTTCCACATTTGCCAGTTCCGCAACCCTTTATGAAGTTGGCTATAACCATTTCTTTCGTGGAGCAGATCACCCCGAAGGAATGGATCTGGTCTATTTTCAGGGCCATGCCTCACCTGGAATGTATTCCCGGGCGTTTTTAGAAGGCCGACTCAATGAGGCCCAACTCATCAATTTTCGCCGTGAATTGGAGCCTGAGGGTGGCCTTTCCAGCTACCCGCATCCTTGGTTGATGCCCGAGTTTTGGCAATTTCCCACTGTTTCCATGGGCCTTGGGCCCATCATGAGTATTTACAATGCCCGATTTCTCCGGTATTTGGAAAATCGCGGCTTGGCAAAAACCGAAGGGCGCCGAGTGTGGGCTTTCCTTGGGGATGGGGAGTGTGATGAACCAGAAACCTTGGGGGCCCTTACTATTGCCGCCCGTGAAAAACTGGACAATTTAACTTTTGTAATCAATTGCAACCTCCAACGCCTTGACGGCCCTGTTAGAGGTAACGGAAAAATCATCCAGGAATTGGAATCGCTTTTTCGGGGTGCCGGTTGGAATGTTATCAAAGTGATTTGGGGGAGCAATGTGGATCCCCTTTTGGCCAGAGACAGGGACGGTTTGCTTGTCCGCCGAATGGAAGAAGTGGTTGATGGCGAATATCAAAAATATGCGGTGGAGGGTGGGGCCTATATACGCGAACACTTTTTTGGAAAATATCCTGAATTACTCCAAATGGTTGACCATATGTCAGACCAAGATTTGGCCAACCTAAAGCGAGGAGGCCATGACCCGATTAAGGTATATTCGGCCTACAAGGCTGCATCGGAATTTAAGGGTGCCCCAACCGTAATCCTTGCCAAAACCGTTAAGGGTTATGGGATGGGAGAGGCCGCAGAAGGCCTGAATATTAGTCACCAGCAAAAAAAGCTTAAATCCAACCATTTGATTGAATTCCGTAACCGATTTTCCCTTCTCCTTAATGATGAAGAGGCTGCAAAAGCCAGTTTCCTTCGGCCGGAAATCTCCACCCCGGAGTTAACCTACCTTCACGAACGCCGAAAGGCTTTGGGAGGTCACATTCCGTCAAGGAGACCTGTTCCCTGCCATTTGGCTGTTCCCGGGGATGATTTTATTGCCCGCTATGCCCAGGGATCGGGAACAAAAACTCCCTCCACCACCGGCATCTTTGTTGACATGCTTGGGGTGTTTTTGAAAACCCCCAATTTGGGAAAACATATTGTCCCCATCGTGCCCGACGAAGCTAGAACTTTTGGCATGGATCCGTTCTTCACCTCGTACAAAATATATTCCCCGATTGGTCAACTCTATGATCCGGTTGATTCCCGAATGGCTATTGCCTATCGGGAAAGCAAATCCGGTCAATTGTTGGAAGAAGGCATTAACGAATCCGGGTCGATGTCCTCCTTTATTGCCGCAGGAAGTTCCCATGCTTCTAACGGTATACCCATGATCCCGTTTTACACTTACTATTCAATGTTTGGGTTTCAACGGGTTGGCGATCTGATTTGGGCAGCATCCGATACCCGAGTTCGGGGTTTCCTTTTGGGGGCGACTTCCGGCCGAACCTCCCTCAACGGGGAAGGACTTCAACACGAAGATGGCCACAGCCAACTAATGGCTTCGACGGTGCCCACCATTCAAGCCTATGATCCCGGATATGCTCATGAACTTGCTGTAATTTTGCGCGATGGCATCAAGCGAATGTACGGTGGCGGTAATGAGGATATTATATATTACATTAGTATTTACAACGACAACTATCCTCAAGTCCCTATGCCAAGTGGCTCGGAGGAGGGGATTCTTCGTGGATTGTACAAACTTTCCCCATCCACCAACCAATCAAAGTTACCCAAAGTTCATATTTTTGGCAGCGGTCCAATCCTCGTTCATTCTTTGGCTGCTCAAAAGATCCTTGCGGAAATGGGAATAGATGCCGATATTTGGTCCGCAACAAGTTACAAACGATTACGCCTTGAGGCACTAGAAGTGGAAAGGCATAATCTCCTTCACCCATTGGAAAGCCCCAAACGCAGTTATCTTGAAGAAATCCTTGCGGGGGAGAAAGATGACTCGATTTACTTAGCGGTTTCCGACAATATGCGGCAAGTGCCTGAAATGATTTCCCGTTGGGTGCCGGGTGGACTTTACGCTTTGGGAACAGACGGTTTTGGTAGGTCTGAAACCAGAACTGCGCTACGACGACATTTTGAAATTGATGCCGAGTTTATCGTCCTTGGAGCCCTTTCTCAACTTATGCGCAGGGGAAAGATTGCGCCCCAAGTTGTAGCTGATTTCATAAAAAAATCAGGGATTAACCCTGACAAAATTTGTCCCCTTACCGCATAACAATAAGCCAAATATTTTTACGATTGACGATAGGAGTTTTTGTTTATGAGCACGGAGTTTGCTTTACCAGCCCTCAAAGAAAATGTTGAGATGGTAGAGGTTAATGCTTTAAAGGTGGCCATTGGGGATATCGTTGTAAAGGATCAACCCTTGATGGAAGTGCAGGCTGATAAAGCGGCACTTGAGGTTCCTTCCCCAGTTTCCGGAAAGGTTACAAAGATTTTGGTGAGGGCAGGGGACCAAATAAAAATTGGACAACTCTACATCGCCCTTGAGGTAAGTGAATCCACCAGCCAATCAGAAAAATCAAAACCCCTGCAAGTGGCCCCCAAAAGTGAAACTCTTTCCCCGGCGGGAATGAATCCATCGGCGCCGCCCAAACAGGCTCTTGTACGATCGCTTCCCCCAGAAGGACGCTTGGGTGGCACTGTTGTGGCAAGTCCGGGTGTCCGTCGCTTGGCTCGGGATATGGGAATTGACCTTTCTCTGGTTGCTACTCAATCGGGAACCAATCGGGTCAATGAAGATGACTTAAAAGCATTCGTAAAACAAATTGTGACCGGGGGGGGAGCTGGAAGTGGCCCGGTGGTCCCCAATTTACCTCGATTCGAGGACCATGGATCCATCGAACGAATGCCTTTGAATGCGATTCGGCGCACCACCGCCAAACATATGGCGCTATGTTGGAGCCAAATCCCCCATGTAACTCAAAATGACCTGGCCGACATTACCGATTTGGAAGCATTTCGCAAATCCCAGGATAGCAAGAGACCCAAAATCACGGTTACGGCCTTTGTACTCAAAGCTTTGGCGGTTGCCCTGAACGAGTTTCCTCAATTTAATTCCAGTTTAGATTTAACAAACAGCCAAATCGTACTTAAAAAATATGTTCATATTGGGGTTGCAGTCGAAACGGAGGGTGGGCTTTTGGTCCCAGTTCTTCGGGATGTTGACAAAAAATCGGTTGTTCAATTGGCCACAGAAGTCAATGGCATTGCGGAGCGGGCTAGGGCCAAAAAACTGTCCAGCACAGAACTAACAGGCGGTACTTTTACCCTTACGAATTTGGGTGGAATTGGGGGCACCGGCTTTACCCCGATTGTAAATTGGCCCGAGGTGGCCATCCTTGGGTTGTCCCGAGGTCGAGTGGAATTTGTTGCCATTGACAACAAACCGGTGCCAAGGCTGATGATGCCCTTATCGTTATCTTTCGATCATCGGGTGGTCGATGGTGCTCAGGCTGCCCGATTCTTAAGGCGGATTGTTGGGTTGTTGGAAGATCACACCAACAATATCCTGCATAGTTGATTCCAATGGCTTTTTAATTTACCCCATCCCTATCGTTTTTTGGTGCATAATGGTTAATATCGTAGAAGTAGATTTGGCTGTTCTGGGTGCGGGGCCGGGTGGTTATGCGGCGGCGTTTCTTGCTGCCGATCACGGTTTGAAGGTTGCATTAATTGATGCCAGAAACCTGCCCGGTGGTACCTGCCTTCATGTTGGGTGCATTCCTTCCAAGGCATTGCTTCATACTGCCAAATTGATTCAAGAAGCCAAAGACGCGGCTATCCATTTGGGTGTTGATTTTGGTTCCCCAAAAATTGATCTAGATAAAATCCGATCTCATACCCGTGGTGTGGTAGAAACCTTAAGCAAAAGTTTGGGTAAACTTTCTGACGCCAGAAATATAACCGCCATCGAAGGAAAAGGAAAATTCCTAGATCAGCATACCATTCTGGTTGATAATGATACTCAAGTAACATTCAATAACGCAATAATTGCAACAGGTTCCAGTCCGTTTATTCCCGAGTCCTTCAAAATAGGTTCGTCCAAAGTTATGGATTCTACTGGGGCCCTCCAATTGGAAGAGATTCCGGAAAAGCTACTTATTGTAGGGGGGGGGTATATTGGCCTTGAAATGGGTTTTGTTTATGCTTCGTTTGGCAGCAAAGTAACCGTTGTGGAAATGACGGATGGTCTGCTTCCTGGAGCGGATCGGGATTTGATCCGCCCCTTGCAAAAACGCCTCAATGGGATTTTTGATCGTATTCTGCTAAACACCAAAGTTATCTCGGCAGAGGAAACTCCTCAGGGAATTAATGTTACAATTGAACATTCCGATGGGAAATGCGAAATCTTAACCGTGGGGCGGGTTCTAGTATCAGTTGGCCGTCGTCCGAATACCGCAAATTTAGGATTGGATAAAGCCGGAATCACACTTAATTCGCGTGGATTTATTGAGGTGGATGCCCAACGCCGGACCATGGTACCCCATATTTACGCCATTGGCGATGTAACTGGTGACCCGGGTTTGGCCCATAAAGCCACCGTGGAGGGTAAGGTAGCAGCCGAGTCTATTTTGGGTGAAGCGGTTGCCTATGATTCCATAACAGTGCCCGCCGTAGTATTTACCGATCCTGAACTGGCGTGGGCAGGGTTAACGGAAACCGAAGCAATTAAAACAGGCCGAAAAATCAAAAAGGTATCCTTTCCATGGTTAGGTTCTGGCCGGGCTTTAACCTTGGCGCGGACAGAGGGAATTACCAAACTCATTGTAGATCCCATTACAGACAGGCTTTTGGGGGTGGGTTTGGTGGGTGTGGGTGCTGGAGAGTTGATTGGTGAAGCCATGGTATTATTGGAAATGGGTGCCACCAGTCAGGACTTGGCACTTACCATGCATGCTCATCCCACACTATCTGAAACCTTAATGGAGGCAGCCGAAATCCTCCACGGAAAATCGTCCTATGTTTTACCTTTAAAAAAATAAACAACCGTGGTTGGATTATCCATCCAGCCTTATGTAGACATTCGGCGAACCGGATTGGTAGCTATATTTAGCGAAAAGTGTATAAGCCAAGCCGATCGGATTGGAAATTTTAATTAGCAAAAAGTGTATAAACTAAAGCCGTTTTGATCCAATATTTGACCGAAAATTTCACCAAAAAGCCACAGCTCTTACCGGGCTTCCATCTCTTCCTCGCAACTTCAATGGAAGGGCTGCCAAGGAAAATCCATCTGTGGGAAGTTGCTCCAATCCTGTCAGGTTTTCAAGAATAAATATATTAGCGCCAAGTAAAACAAAATGGGTGTCATGAGGGGGGTAATCTACGGAGGGAAAATCCATGCCCACCGTAATGACACCCAATGTTAAAAGGTATTTGGCAGTGTCGGAGTGAATGTAAGGATGGTGGGTGAAATAATTCGGATTCCGAAAGTTCTTGTCCCACCCAGTCCAGAAAAGAATACGGGGATTTTGGGTTATCATGGCCTCGAATTCTTTTAAGTGTTCGACAAGGATGGCCTGCCCGGGTTTGATATGATCCAATATTATTTTGCAAGCCGCTCCTAATCCCCTATGAAGATCTACTTTGTCGATGGTATTTCCAGAAGGCCAAAAATGAAATGGTGCATCACCATGAGTGCCAACATGAAGACCTAATCGGATTTGGGACAAGTTTGGCAAAATAGGATCTTTGCCGGGACCGGTAGCAATCATGGCTACATTTACGGCATAGGGAGTATCCCCCGGATAGGCGGGAATGGTTTCGTCAACACAATAACTAAGATCGACAATATTCATAATAAAAAACCTTCGTTAAATTAGATGGCATAATCCGGTTCAAAGGTCCGAATAGATCGAGGTGCCACCCAGATTCGCTTGCCACTTTCCAATTCCAGCTCTTTCGCTCTTGTATGATGAAGGTCAATTTGAAGTCGTGTCAAAGATTCCGGATCCTCAACCAAAATCCGAGTAATTCCACCGACCGGTAGTACTTGAATTACAATCCCGACAAGTGATCCCCTTACTTTTGTTAGGTGGATTTCCAGTTCATGAGGGCGAACATAAACCCATTCCCCGGATTCATCATTCTCCTCTGGTCGGCGAAAACCAGTTAACAAGGGGACCGTCCCTTCAAGATGCCCATGGAAGACATTTACATGACCTAAAAAATCCATTACAAATGGATTTGCCGGTTTTTCAAATATTTCTATTGGTTTTCCTTGTTGTTCAACTTTGCCGTTTCGCATGACAACAACCTTATCCGCCACGGCAAAGGCATCCTCTTGGTCGTGGGTGACAAAGATTGAAGTCATATGAATTTCTTCATGAAGTCGCCTTAGCCATGCCCTTAATTCGCTTCGAACTTTGGCATCTAGGGCGCCAAAAGGTTCATCCAAAAGGAGCACGCGGGGTTCGGCGGCCAAAGCCCTAGCCAAAGCAACCCTTTGTCTTTGTCCTCCGGAAAGTTGGGAAGGCATTCGGTTTTCCATACCTTCAAGGCGAACCAGATGTAATAATTTTTCAACGCGATTAGCCACCTTTGCTTGAGTCCATTTTCGAACCCGTAAAGCAAAACCTATGTTTTCAAAAACGGTCATATGTCGAAAAAGTGCGTAATGTTGAAAGACAAAACCAACATTTCTATCTTGAATACGACTATTTGTTACCTCATTTTGTTCGTAACGGACAGTTCCTGAATCAGGAATTTCCAAACCGGCTATGATGCGCAATAGTGTTGTTTTTCCACATCCGGAAGGACCTAGGAGCGCCACTAAACAACCTGTAGGCACATCAATGGAAACACGATCCAGGGCTTGAAACTTCCCAAAGCGTTTACTTACATTCTGAACAGAGATACTCATTGCCCCACCTTTGGGATTTGGTTTAATTGTTGTCGGGAATGATGGCGTTTTTCAATATAGGCTTTGGCGATTAGGGTTCCAAAAGCCATCAGAGCCAGAAGGCTAGCCAAAGCAAAATCGGCTGGGTTTTTGTATTCTTGAAACAACCTTTCCACACGCAGTGGCATGGTTTCTGTAGCTCCGCCAATGCGGCCCGAAACGACAGCAACGGAGGCGAATTCGCCTATTGCCCTAGCATTACATAATAAAACCCCAAATACGAGGCCAAGGCTAATGTTTGGTAATGTAATTCGGAGAAACATTTGCAATCCTGTTGCCCCAAGACTAGTTGCCGCAAGTTCCTGTTCTGGGCCAATTTCATCAAGTACAGGGATTAGTTCACGGACGATGATGGGAAGGGTTACGATCATGGTTGCCAATACCATTGAAGGGGTGCTGTTGAGGAATGGTAAACCCAAATGGTCCAACCAAGTACCCAAAGTGGTTCCTTTCCCAGCCAGAACTACTAAACACAAACCGGTAACAACTGGCGAAACGGCAAAGGGCAGGTCAATCAAGGTAAGGATCAGGGTTCTTCCTGGAAAACGATATCTTGACAAAAGCCAAGCTGCATTTAAACCAAATATCGTATTAAGAAAAACGGCAATGGGTGCGATTGTTAATGTTAGAATTATTGAATTGAGTGTGTCTTTGTCTCCAAAAATACTTTGAAAATATACGATTACACCACTTGAAAATGCTTTAGTAAAAAGAAAAATGATTGGAATTCCCAAAATGATAGCAAACAATACCCATGTAATTCCAATTAACAAATATTTGGTCAGGTTTTTTTCTGTTCGACAGTTCACATTCCCGGAAGGACTTAACCTTTGATTGGCATTAGTTTGAGGTTGGTACAATTCCGAAATTCCTGATTCAACCATTGGTTTGCCCCCGCCTTTGGAGGGCATTGATCAAAAGCAACATTACAAACGAGGTTATCAACATCATTATTGCGGTTGCTGTC